>JBJTAU010000581.1:0-5288 GCA_046090965.1 Limisphaerales bacterium
CTCGGTGAGGAACGGGTCGTAGGCGAGCACCTTCATGCCGAAGTCCAGCGCGCGCTTGCCCACGTCGGTGCCGATGCGGCCCGCGCCCCGCACGCCGAGCGACTTGCCGTGCAGATCCTCGCCCATGAAGAGCTTGCGGTCCCACTTGCCGGCGACCATCGAGCCGTGCGCCTGCGGGACTTTGCGGGCGAGGTTGAGGATCATCGCGAAGCTGAGTTCCGCCGTGGTGAGCGTATTGCCGGCGGGGGTGTTCATCACCACCACGCCGCGTTGCGTGGCGGCCTCCACGTCCACGTTGTCCACGCCCACTCCGGCGCGGCCTACCACGCGCAGCTTCGGCGCGGCTTCGAGGACTTTCTTCGTCACCTTGGTCTCCGAGCGCACGACCATCGCCTCGACATCAGCCACGATGGGGAGCAGTTCCGCCTCGGACAGGCGCTTGTCCAGCACCGTGACTTGGAACTCCGGGCGCTGCTTGAACAGCTCAATTCCCTTTGGCGAAATCGGGTCGCAAATCAGAACCTTCATAAACAAGGCGCGGACTTTAGGAGAGCGTCGGAGGCCGGTCAAATGTTCATCCGGTGAAACTTCGTGCCTGGGCCGTGCGGTTGCGCCATGCTGGCCGCATGAGTGCGCCACGCCAGATCCGCAACGTCGCGCTGGCCGGCTTCATGGGCGTGGGCAAGTCGTCCGTGGGCCGGCTGGTCGCCGCCGAGTTGCAGTTCGAGTTCGTGGACACGGACGAAGTCATCGAAACCCGCACCGGCGTGAAGATCAGCGAGATCTTCGCGCAGCATGGCGAGGCGGTCTTCCGCAAGTTCGAGAGCGACCTCGTGGCGGAGATGGCCGGCTGGAGCGGCAAGGTGATCTCCACCGGCGGCGGTCTCGTGGTCAACCCGCACAACCTCGCCAGCCTCAAGACCCACGCGCTCGTGGTCTGCCTCTGGGCCACGCCGGACACGATTTACCAGCGCACCAAGCACCAGTCGCACCGGCCGCTGCTGCAAGGCCCCGACCCGCTGGGGAGCATCCGCGAACTGCTCGCCGCGCGCGAGGCTGCCTACAAGCAGGCCGACGTCCTCGTGAACACCGAGCAGCGCTCGCTCAAGGAAATTGCCGCGCATGTGCTGCATCTCTTCCGCGCGGCGCAGCACGCCCCGCCGCGACTGTGAGAGCGGCCATCCGCCAGCGCGCCCGCGAGTTGGGCTTCGACGACTGCCGGTTCACCTCCGCCGCCGCGCCCGAGCACGCCGAGCAGTTCCAACGCTGGCTGGCCACCGGCCAGCACGGAGAAATGAGCTGGCTCGCGCGCAACGCCGCCAAGCGCGTTGCGCCGCAACTGGAGCTCGCGGAGGCGAAGGCGGTGATCACGTTGGCGGTGAGCTACGCCCGAGCGGAGGAAGTTTTCAGTAATAAGTGTTCAGTTGTCAGTGAGGCGGGCGAGCGCAGTGCACTGAACACTGGCGTCGTCGCCCGCTACGCGCGCTTCGCCGATTACCACGACGTGCTGGCCGTTCCACTCAAGTCGCTGGCGGATTTTGTGAGTCAGCAGGGAGGCGCGGCCACCCGCTCGCTCTGGTATGTGGACAACGGACCGCTGCTGGAGCGCGACCTCGGGCAGCGCGCAGGGCTGGGCTTTGTGGGCAAGCACACCAACCTCATCAACCGCCGGCTGGGCAATTGGTTTTTCCTCGCGGAGATCATCACCACGCTGGAGTTGGAGCCGGACGTGCCGGAGAAAAACCGTTGCGGCTCCTGCACTCGCTGCCTCACGGCCTGTCCCACGCAGGCCATTCCTGCGCCGTTCCAGCTCGATGCCCGCCGCTGCATCTCCTACCTGACCATCGAGCTGAAAGGCTCTATTCCTCTCGAACTGCGTCCGGCCATTGGCGACCGCATCTACGGCTGTGACGACTGCCTCGCCGTCTGCCCGTGGAACAAATTCGCAGCGGCAGGCCGCTTGATGCGCGAGCACGCGCGCGCGGACCTTGCACAACCAGACTTGCTCGAACTCCTCGCGCTGGACGACGCGGGTTTCAAGCGCCGCTTTGCCGGCACGCCGATCCTGCGCACGAAGCGGCGCGGCCTGCTGCGCAACGTTTGCGTGGCATTGGGAAATGTCGGCGACGCGAGCGCGCTGCCCGTGTTGGAGAAATCAGCCACCGACCCCGAACCACTCATCGCCGAGCACGCGCAGTGGGCGGTGGCGCGTGTTCGCGGGCGAAACGCAGCGCGCTAATCCAGCCAGCCATTTGCCTTGATCCAGTCGGCGATGCGTGCCGCGAGCGCCGCGTTGAAGTCGGGCGAGTAGTGAACCGCATCCACGTAGAGCGGATCCTTCAATTCTTCCTGCACATCGGCCAACCACAGAAAGGCAGCGGGACGTTCACGTTGCTCCAAGCGCGCCATGCGCTCATACACGGCGCGCACCAACTGGTCGTGAGCAGAAAGCTCGAACGGGTAGCGCGTCGGCGAGAGCCGGTAAAACGGGCAAGGCTGCCAGACGAACAGCGTCCGCACGCTGAACGCGCCACCTGCGGCGGCGTTCAAATGGACGTTGGCAAGGAATCGGGCCCCGACCCACTCGACGAGCCGGGCACCGTCCGGCGACCGGTCCCCCGACCCGAGTTCGCTCCAGAATTGCTCCGCGCGGTGCCGGGGGGCTTCATCGTCCGCCAGCAGTCGCTGCACCGGGCGGAGCAGTGGCAACCGGCCCAGCACGCCAAGGTCGCGAATCTGCCCGTGCTTGCGGCGGACGGCATCGTCGAGTTCCGCCGACAAGGCATTTTCGTTGGCCGGGAACACGGCGTCGTTGACTCCGTCCACGAACACTGCGATGGCCGGCCGGCGTCCCTGTAGGAGCAGCTGCTGAAACAAGATGCGCTCCTGCGTGGAGGTGAAGAACGCCCGGCCGAAGTTGTAAACGCAAGCCAGGCGTGCCGGGGCCAACGCCCGCAACCGCGCTTGCAACTGCGCGGGCAGCGTGTCCGCGTCCGTCACACCGTAGCCGAACGTGGTCGAGCCGCCGAAGATGAACACGTTCAAGTTCGATTTAGCCGGAGGCCAGACGCCCTGCTCCGGGCCGACGCGGAAACCAGCCCGGCTGACGTTCACATGGCGGCCTTGGAATTCGGCTTCCTTGAACTCAGTGAACGGCTCGTAGGCCAGTTGGCGCCCCCACGTTTCCTCCTGCAACGCCATGATTTGGGCGTCCGTCAACCCGGTGCTCGCCTGACGGAGCTTCGCCAATCCGTATTTGTTGATGACGCGCTGGCCGGGGGGAACCTCGTTGAACCAGTCAGCCAACCAGAGCAAACCGTTGACCGCGAGGAACAGGAGGAAAGTGTTCAATGCGATGACCGCACCAGACCGATATCGCTCACACCAGCGACGCAGCAGTTCGGAGTGCGGGGGCTTCATGCCACAGCCTCACTTCCGCGCGAAAATGCGGTTGGCCTCCTCCAGCGTCTCCTTCGATCCGATGTCATACCAGATGCCCGGCACGGCCCAAGTGAAGACCGGCGTGCGCGGATAGAGCCACTGGATGAGGCGGCCGGGCTGGTCAGGGTTGTTGCCCTCGGCGAGGTATTGCGCCACCAGCGGCAGCGTGGCGCGCGGGTAGTAGTAGAGCGCGATGCCGATGAGCGTGCTGGCCGGATGCTCCGGCTTTTCCTTGAAGTCGGTGATGACGCCATCGCGGTTCACGGCCACGACGCCGTATTTCTTCGCGGCGTCCAACCGCTCCACGTCATACACGCCGAGCACCGGCGCGTTCTTCGCGCGACAAAACTCGCCGAAAGCGCCCAGCTTCTCGCTGAAGAGGTTGTCCCCCGCCACCACGATGAGGTCGTCGTCCACCTTTTCCTGCCGGAGCACGAGATTGAGATCGCCAATGGCTCCAAGCTTGTTGGTGTCGTCGGTGGAGCCGTCGTTGATGACGGTGAAGGCGAAGGTCGCGCGCTTGGCATAGTCGTCCGCCCATTTCTGGAACTGCCCGGCGAACTTCGCATTGGTCACCACATATACGCGGTCAATGCCGCCGATGGCCGCGAGGTTGTCCATCACGTAGTCGATCATCGGCTTGCCAGCCACGGGCAACAGCGGCTTGGGCTGGGTGAGCGTGAGCGGGTGAAGGCGCGTCGCATAGCCGGCGGCGAGAATCAGGACTTGCATCGCGCAGGGTTGTAGGCGCAACCCCCGACGGTGTCAAAAGTAAGCCGCGTCGGAGAGGCGATTTGACCGCCGTTTCCGCCGGCTTGACCAGCCCAACGATGGGCGTAACCTGCACGCCGAATCGGGGAGCCAACCGGCCGCAGGCGCGGCGAAGGCTGAGAGGGCGACGCGGGAGCGACGCCGACCCATAGAACCTGCTCCGGGTAATGCCGGCGAAGGGATGCGCCTCCGGCCCCTTCTCCCATTTTCCCCAGTCAGGCGGTAACGACACGCGGTCACATTGAAACATTTTGCCTGAAACCCTGAACCATCAGCAGCCATGATTGCCGACCCCAAGACCTCCTTCGAACCGCACAGCAGCGAACAACTGCCCGCCAGCAAGCGGGTTTACGTAGGCGGCACCATTCATCCAAGTGTGCGCGTGCCCATGCGCGAAATCGAGGTCGGCGACACCAAGTCTTACACCGGCGCGGTCACGGAAAATGCGTCCGTGCGCGTCTATGATTGCTCCGGGCCGTGGGGCGATCCCGCGTTCACCGGGACGTCCGAGCAAGGGCTGCCCGCGCTCCGCGCCAAGTGGATTCGCGAGCGCGGCGACGTGGAGGAAATCGACGGGCGCGAAGTGAAGCCGCAGGACAACGGCTACCTCTCCGGCAAGCACGCCGAATACGCCAGCAAGGCGGAGAAGAATCGTCTCGTAGAATTTCCCGGCCTCACCTCGCAGCGCCGTCGTCCGCTCCGCGCGAAGGCCGGCAAAGTCGTCACGCAACTTGCCTACGCCCGCACCGGCATCATCACGCCCGAGATGGAATACATCGCCATCCGCGAGAACATGGGGCGCGCGAAGATTGCCGAGATGGCGAAGGACAACGTCCGCAACGACCTGAACAAGCAGCACGCTGGTTCATCGCAGCTCGGCAAGAGTGCTTACACGCCCAGCATCTTTTCCCGTTTCCCTCAACGCATCCCCGCGCAGATCACGCCCGAATTCGTCCGTAGCGAAGTCGCCGCTGGTCGCGCCATTATCCCGAATAACATCAATCACCCCGAGTCCGAGCCGATGATCATCGGGCGCAACTTCCTCGTGAAGATCAACGCCAACATCGGCAACAGCG
>JBJTAU010000582.1:0-3806 GCA_046090965.1 Limisphaerales bacterium
GGCGCAGGTAGAGATACATCAGGGGCGCATTGAACAGCAGGCTGTCGAGCAAGTCCAGAATCCCGCCGATGCCCGGGAAGTAACCGCCGGAGTCCTTCACGCCAGCCTCGCGCTTGAAAAGTGACTCGATGAGATCGCCGATGACCGCCGCGATGCTGAGGATGACGCCGAGGATGAGCGCGTGCGTGAGGGTCATGCCGTGCAGTCGCGCGCCGGCGTAATGGGCGAACGCGACGCTTGCGCCCGTCGAGACCACCACCGCGCCGCCGAAGCCCTCCCAGGTCTTCCCCGGACTGATGCGCGGGATCATCTTGTGCCGACCGATGAGCGAGCCGACCGCATACGCGCCGCAGTCGCTGAACTTCGTCACCACGATGAAGTAGAGCACGTAGAACGTCCCCGCGTCCGCGTGCGCGCCGGCGGGGAAGCGGAAGAACTCGATCTTCTGGATGAAGTTCAGCAGCCACGGCACATACATCAGGCCGAGCAACGTCGTCGCCATCGCCACGATGCCGTGCGGGTTGTCCTTGGCCATGAACTGCCGGAGGCACAGGCCGAGGACGAACAGGATGATGAAGGTCGTCTCGAAGTCGTTCACGCGCGCCGGGGAGTCGTGGATGCCGAGCTTGCCCGCGCAGTGCAGGAACGTCCCCGCCACCATCAGCAATCCCGCCGCCATGCCGAACTTGCGGAAGCAGACCAGCCCGCGCGCACGCACCAACCCGTAAAACTCGAACATCCCGCACGCCGCCAGCAGCAGCATGATGGTGACGAACACAAGGTCGGAGACGGTGCGGTTGCCGCAGAAGAGCGCGCCGAGCACGACTGCCCACAACGCTACGGTGCTCGTGAGTCGGCGGAGGAAGACCTTGCCCTTGGAGGGCGCGGTCGCGGCGGGGGCCGGCGACGGTGCCACGGGGGGCAACGGCTCGTTGGTCATGCGCGCGCAGCGTAGCGGCCTGTGCGCGGCGGGGGAAGCGGAACCTCAGCGGCCCACGTCGCTGAAATTCACTCCGCCCAAACCATCCACTGCTCGTTCTATAAACCCGCCGGGAGCTTGTAGGTGCAGCTTAGGTTCAGTTCCACCACGCTGCCGGCCAGCGAGAAGTCATGCTGAACATCCTTTCCAACTTGCGCCTGTTCGCGCCAGCCACTTTACTGGTGGCGCATTCATAAACCACGAGGTCGTCATGAGCTTGGACGTGCTAATTTACCTTCTGTGCCTCGGCGGCGGCTTCCTCTTCCTCGTGGTCCTGGCGCTGATGGGGCACTTCTTCGACGGAGCCGCGCACCACGATGTCGGCAGCGGCGGCCACGCGGAGGCGGGCGCGGACGGCACGGATGGCAGCGGCGTGTCGGCTTTCAGCCCGATGATCATCGCGGCGTTCATGACGGGCTTCGGCGCGTTCGGCTACCTTCTGAGCATGGTTGAGGCTACCAAGTCCCCGGCCATCAGCGCGCCGCTGGCGGCGGTCGGGGCGTTCGTGTTCGCCAGTGTGATCGTGTCGGCGCTGCGCATGGTCTTCCGCAAGACGCAAAGCTCGAGTGAGTCCAAGGTGGCCAGCGTGGTCGGCACGACCGCGACGCTGGGCACGGGCATCCCGGAGCACGGTGTCGGGGAGATTGTGTATGTCCAAGGCGGCACCCGTTACACCGCTCCCGCCCGGACGGAGGACGGCAAGCCCATTGCCACGGGAGCCGCGGTCGTCGTGACACGCATCGTCGGATCGCAGTTTTTCGTCAAGCCCGCCTGAACTTTTTCCAGCCGATCAACTTTATGACCATGATTCCCCTCCTCGCCCAAGTCTCCACACCCGGGGCCGCCCTCGGTGTGGCTGCGATGCTCGCGGCGCTCGTCGCCGTCATCATCATCTTCGCCATCTTCGCGAGCCGCTACACGAAGGTTGGCCCCAACGAGGTGCTCGTCATCTCCGGTCGCAAGCGCCGAGTGGTGGACCCCGACGGCAAATCGCGCGAGGTCGGCTTCCGCATCGTCAAGGGCGGCGGCGTCTTCGTCTGGCCGGTGTTCGAGAAGGTGGACATCCTCTCGCTCGAACTCCTGACCATTGATGTGCAGACGCCCGAGGTCTACACGAGCAAGGGCGTGCCCGTGAAAGTGGACGGCGTCGCGCAGACCAAGATCAAAGGCGATGACGTGTCCATCGCCACGGCCGCCGAGCAGTTCCTCAGCAAGACGACCGACGAGGTGAAAAACGTCGCCATGCAGACGCTGGAAGGCCACCTGCGCGCGATCCTCGGCACGATGACGGTCGAGGAGATTTACCAGAATCGCGATGCCTTCGCCTCCAAGGTGCAGGAAGTCGCCGCCGGTGACATGGCGAACATGGGTCTCGGCATCGTGAGCTTCACGATCCGCGACATCCGCGACACGCAGGGCTACCTCGACGCCCTCGGCAAACCCCGCATCGCCCAGGTCAAGCGCGACGCCCAGATCGCCCAGGCCGAGGCTGACCGCGACGCGATGATCAAGTCCTCCCAAGCCACGCAAGCCGGGCAGGAGGCAAAATTCGCCGCTGACACCAAGATCGCCGAATCACAGCGCGACTACCAAAGCAACGTTGCGCAATACCAGGCCGCCGTGAATCAGAAGAAGGCCGAGTCCGACCTCGCCTACGATCTCCAGAAATACAAGACCGGCCAGCTCGTGAAGGCCGAGGAAGTGCAGGTCGAGATCGTCGCCAAGCAGAAGCAGATCGAACTGCAAGAACAGGAAATCAAACGCAAGGAGCGCGAGCTCCAGGCCACCGTGCAGAAGCCGGCCGAGGCCGAGCGCACCAAGGTCGAGACGCTCGCCAACGCCCGCAAGTTCCAGCTCGAGACCGAGGCCAACGGCGCGGCCAACGCAGCCAAGGCCGCCGGCTTCGCCAACGCCGATGTCGCGAAAGCCACCGGCATGGCCGAGGCCGAGGCGAACAAGGCCCGCGGTCTTGCCAACGCCGATGTCGCCAAGGCCACCGGTCTCGCGCAGGCTGCCGTCATCGAGGCGCAAGGCAAGGCGACCGCTGAAGCCACGCGCCTCAAGGCCGAGGCCTTCCAGCAATACAACGAGGCCGCCGTCATCGAACTGCTCGTCAAGGCGATGCCGGAGATCGCCGGGAAGATTTCCGAGCCGCTCGCGAAGACCGAGAAGATGGTCATCATCAACTCCGGCAGCGGCCCCGGCGGCGGCGCAAGCAAGCTCACCGGCGACGTGACGCAGATCATCGCCCAGCTCCCGCCGGTGCTGGAGAGCCTCACCGGCATCAAGTTCGAGAGGCTGCTGGAGCAGGTGCCCGCGCTGAAGAAGGCGATGGAGAAGGATGAGTCGAAGGGCTAGCTTGCGGACGGATCGAGCCTACGACGAGATCTTCGAGTTCATTTCTTCGCAACCTGCTCAGGCCGGTCGAACATCGAATGTGTGAGTGAACAAGTCCAACAAGTTGCCATGAAAGCAATGCTTGCCATCCTCTGCGCTTGCGCGCTGCCCGCCGCAGGCCAAACGAACACCAACGCCGTGACGTTCCGCACGCTTACTCGGACCGTCGAGACGGTCTATGTGTCACGGCTTCAAACGGCTTACGTGGATTTCGCATACCGGGATGGCGGCGTGCGGCAATGGGGCACTGAGGTCGTGGACGTGCGGCCAGCAATGCCAGCCTTTTACAACGGCAGAAAACAGGTGGACGGCTTTTACTTCCTCGCTGGAAAGGTAATCAGCGTGTTGGAAGATGGCGTTTTGCTGATGCTAGATGAAAATGTAGGCCATGAGCGCGAACCTGTTTTTTTGTTCCGGCCTCCGGCTCAAG
>JBJTAU010000583.1:0-5913 GCA_046090965.1 Limisphaerales bacterium
GTCTTCCAACGCGGCGCGCTCGGCGGGAGACAACTGCGCTTCGGCTTTCGCCAACATGGCTTTCGCTGCCGACTCATCGTGCGTCGCGGCGGCTTCGAGCGAAGTCAGCGCGCGGCCGAACACGCGGAAGTCGTCAATCGCGCCGCCCTTGAAACCCCGGTCGCGCATCCGCTCGGCGAGCGAGATGTTGTCGTGGCCGCCGCCGGTGATGTTCTTGGTGAGGTTGTCCTTGATGACTTCGGTGCTCGCTGGTTGGCCGTTCACGAAGAGGCGCAGCCCGCCCGCGTGGCTGCTGCCGTCCGAGGTCACGACGACGTGCGTCCAGATGTTCGTGGACACGGGCGCGGTGGCGCGGATGGAGATGGCGTTGCCGGGCCAGAAGTGGATGAGCGACCACTTGAGCCGACCGTCCTCGATGAGCAGCTCGTAGCCGCGGCTCGCGGCGTCGGTCCACGCTTGCGAGCGGTGGAAGACGACGGCGCGGTCCTTCACGTCCGGCGTGCGGAGCCACAGCGAAACGCTGAAAGGCTCGTGCCGCTGGAAGTTGCCGAGCGGGAGATTGACCGGGTCGTCGCCGGTGAACTGCACGGCCTGGCCGGCGCGGCCGGGCACGAGCTTGTTCTCGCCGACGAGCGTGGCGGAGTGCGTGCCGCCGAGGGCGTTGGTGAACTTGTTGCCGTTGAGCGCATCGAAGGTGTAGCGGGCCAACTCGCCGGGGATGGGGAAGGTGGTGGCTTCGTGCCGGCGGCTTGTAACTGCCGCTCCGGGGGCATCGTTCGCAACGGACGGCGGTTGCAAACCGCCGGCACGGGCGTTGGCCGCGTCCGTCAGCCAAGTGTTGAAGGCGGAACTGCGGGCCTTGCGCGTGGCGGCGAGTTTTTGTTCTGCGTCGCGCACGGACGTTTCCAGCGAAGCCAGTTTCTCCTTCGCGGGCGCGTCGAGTTGCATCACCGCGGGCGTGGGCACGGAGGGCGTGAAGAACGAGTAGAGCCCGGCCTCGTCCACGTTTTGGAAGAAGGAGAACAGGCCGTAAAACTCCTTCTGCGCGATGGGGTCGTATTTGTGGTCGTGGCAGCGCGCACATTCGAAGGTGAGGCCGAGGAACGCCGTGGCGAAGGTCTGCACGCGGTCGGCCACATACTCGACGCGATACTCTTCTTCCACGCTGCCGCCTTCGGTCTCCTGCTGGTGCAGGCGGTTGAAGGCGGTGGCGAGGATTTGCTCGTCGGTCGCGTTGGGCAGTAAATCGCCTGCGAGTTGCGCGGTGACGAACTTGTCGAAGGGGAGGTTTTCATTGAACGACTTCACCACCCAATCGCGCCACGGCCAGACCTCGCGCTCGCGATCCACTTGAAAGCCGTAACTGTCGGCGTAACGGGAGATGTCGAGCCAGTCCACGGCCATGCGCTCGCCGAAGTGCGGCGAGGCGAGGAGCTGGTCCACGAGATTGCCGATGGCCGATAGCCGATTGCCAATCGAGGAACACTCGCGCAGGAATGCTTCGACCTCTGTTGGCGTCGGCGGGAGGCCGGTGAGGTCGAAGGAGAGCCTGCGGATGAGGGTGACGGGGTCGGCCTCGGGCTGGAGTTTGAGTTTGCGCGCGGCGAGGCCGGTGGAGACGAGGGTGTCTATCGGCGAAGGAAGTAAGTAGTGATTAGTAACTAGTGACGACGGGCGGGCGGGCGACGACGGCTTGGACTGATTACTAATTACTAATGACTTTCCTCCATTCGGCTCGGGCACGCTGACCGCCAGCGGCATGAACGCCCAATGCGCCTCGTAGTTCGCCCCCTCCGCAATCCACCGGCGCAGCAGGTCCACCTCAGCAGTTGTGATGGCCGGCAGCTTGGACTTCGCCGGTGGCATGTGGTCGTTCGCATCCTTCGTCGTGACGCGCTTGAGCAATTCGCTCTGCGCCGGCTTGCCGGGGACGATCGCATTCTTCTTCACCGCGCTTTCGCGCACGTCGAGCCGCAAGCCAGCCTCGCGCTTCTTCTCGTCGAAGCCGTGGCAGAAGAAACATTTGTCCGAGAGGATGGGCCGGATGTCGCGGTTATAGCGCACCGGTTCGGCGGCGCGGGAGGCGGTCGCCATCAGGCACAGCAACGCAATGCGGAGCACTTGCATGGCTGGTTGGATTCAAGCCGGGGCTCGACCCTTCACTGGGTCGCCTTCTTCTTCGCCGGCGCGGCGGGCGGGTTGCTCAAGTCCGGCTCCTTCAAGGTCGGCGCGCCTTTCAGCCAGCCGAGTGAGGCGAGGAACTTGTCCGCCTCGATGAGCGTGGCGGTCTTCCACGGCTCGCCGTTGAAAAAGCCGTGGCCCACGCCGTCGTAGAAGCGCGTGTCGCAGCGCACGCCGGCCTGCTTCATGTTCGCCTGGAAGCGCTCGACCACGGGCACGCCGTTGAGCGTGTCCGCGCGGCCCAAGAAGACGATGGCGGGTGGGTCGTCCGCGGTGATGTTGTGCGCGGGGGAGAATTCCTTGTAACGACTGCCCACGCGCGCCGTGCCCCAGCCGCCGTCGGGACCGTTGTCGAAGACGGGATTGAACAGCACCAGCGCGGCGGCTTTGGGCGAGACCTTCAAGTCGTCTGCCGGGTCGTCATTGCCTTCGACCATCCCGACGAACGCTGCGAGGTGCCCGCCTGCCGAGCCGCCGCCGGCACCGATGCGCTGCGGGTCGATACCCAGTTCCGCCGCGTGGCTCCGCACCCAGCGCATCGCAGACTTCGCGTCGCGCACGCAGTTGGTCGGCGGGCCGGGGACATCCTTCACGAGCCGATACTCGACCTGCGCGCACACGAGGCCACGCTTGGCCAGAGAGGCAGCCTGGTCGTTGAACTGCGTCGCTGTGCCGCCGGTCCAGCCGCCACCGTGGAAGAGCACAAGCGCGGGCCGTTGGTCGGTGGCCTTCCAGTCTTCCGGCTTCACGATGAACAGGCGCAGGCCGCGGCCCTCCACCTGCTTGTAAACGCGCTCCTCGCCGAGGAAGGCTGGCTTGGCCTTGGCCTCGGCGGCGAAGGCCGGGGAGCAAGCAAGGAAGGTGAGCGCGAACGTTAGGAGAAGGGTTGCTTTCATGAAAAAATGGGTCAGTGCTTCACGAGGGGAAATTGCCTCCGCAGCAGCGCTTCCGCCTCGGTGCGGATTTTAGTGAACTGCGGGTCGTCGGCGCGGTTGTGCAGTTCGTCCGGTTGCTGGGCGGCGTCGTAAAGCTCGCGGCCAATCACCTCGCCCGTTTTCCAGTCGCGCCACTCGGTGTAGCGCGCGGCGGCGGTGCGGACGCTCACGCCCATGGCCTTGGGCTGTTTGTCCGGCTCGCGGTCGTAGTAGGCGGGGCGCGGATGCTGCGTGAATGCGGCGGTCTTGGTCAGGCGCTCGGGCTGGATGAGGCTGGGCACGAGGCTCACGCCGTCGAGCGGGCCGGGCTTCCGCAGGTGGCAGAGATCGACAAGGGTGGGGAAGAGATCGACCAACTCGGCGAAGCTGCGCGTGCTGCGGCCGTTTGCATAGAGCGGGCCGGGCGCGCCGATGAAGAACGGCACCCGCGCGTCGTGCTCGAAGTTCGAGGTCTTGCCCCAGAGCGTGTGCTCGCCGATGGGATAGCCGTGGTCGGCGATGAAAATGACGATGGTGCGGTCGGCCACACCGCTGCGGTCGAGTGCGTCGAGCACCTTGCCGAGTTGGGCGTCGAGGTAACTGATGTTGGCGAAGTAGCCGTGGCGCATCTAGGCGACCAGCTAGGACGTGGGGGTTTTCTGCATGGCGACGGGGCCGAGGATTTCGGTGCTTTGATGGAACGCGATGTCCGGCGCGCCCGCGGGTCGGCGCGCGTCGAGCGGCGGCAGTTTCGCGCGGTCGTAGAGGTCCCAGTATTTCTTGGGCGCGTTGAAGGGCGCGTGCGGTTTCCAGAAGCCGACGGCGAGGAAGAAGGGTTTCTCCTTCACTTCGTTGAGCACGCGCACGGCTTCGGCGGCGACACGGCCATCGTAATAAGCCTCGTCCGGCACGTCGCGGCATTCGCAGATGCCGTTCTTGGGGTAGCCGAAGCCGGTGGTGGTTTGCGCGAAGTTCGGCGGCAGCGGCCCGGAGACCTGCGCGTCGTCCTCGCCGTGGTTCGCGTAGTAAAGAAACTCCGGTGCGCTCCAGGAGCGGGCGTCGCCTTTTTCCTTCGTGTGCCAGTGGTGGAAGATTTTTCCGGTGCAACGCGTGGTGTAGCCGTGCTGCTTGAACCAGAGCGGCAGCGTCGTCACGTCCGGGTTTAGCTCGCGAAAATGGGTTCCGTTGTTCCAGATGCGGAGCGTGTCCGGGCGGCGTCCGGTGAGCAGCGAGGAGCGCGAGGGGTTGCAGACGGCCTGCTGGCAGTAGGCGCGGTCGAACTGCACGGTGCGCTTCGCGAGGCGGTTGAGGTTCGGCGTGAGCGCGGGCGAGCCGTAGGTGGCCAGCTCGGGCCGGAAGTCATCGGCCATGCTGAAGAGGACGTTCTGCCTCGGCGCGGCGGCGCAGGAGCAGAGGGCGGAGGTGGCGACGAGTGCGGCAGCGATGCAACGAGCTAGGAGCATGGGGAGACAATTACCAGAATGGGCGCGGTCGGGGAACCACCAGTTGTAGCGGCACCCTGTGAGCGCCGATCCGAGCGGAGGACGGCGGTCGCAGACCGCCGCTACACGAGGCCGCGTGCTACTGCTGGCCGGAGCGGATGCGCGCAAAGGCCACGCCGGTCTCCCTAAAGGCCTCCTCGATCTTGGGCACAAGCGCCGGGACACCCAGCGTGTTGCCGCTGGTGGCGAGGGTTTCAAGTTCCTGGCAAAGGTTGCCCAGGGCGTTCGCACCCAAGTTCAGGCTCATGCCGCGGAAGATGTGCGCGGCGAAAGCAAGTTGCTGGAGGTTGTCACCGGAGGTCTTGATCTGCTCCAGATGGACGGGCGCGTTTTGCAGGAAGAGGTCAATCAGCTCGTGCAGCAACGGCACGCCGTCCTTGGATTTCATCTCGCTCAGTTCGGCGATGATCGTGGCATCCAGGACCGGAGGCTCCGGAACGGCGGGTGCGGCGGCACCGGCGGAGGGAGGCGGGACGGCGCCACCTGATTCGAGTGCGGCCTGACGGGCCAAGCCCCAGCGCTCGATCACGGCCTGCAATTCGGTGATGCGAACCGGCTTGGCCACGTAGTCGTCCATACCGGCTTGCAGGCACTTCTCGCGGTCGCCCTCCAGGGCGTTGCCCGTCATGGCAACCAGGCGCGGTCGGCGGGGATCCGGCCATTGCGCGTGGATGCGGCGCGCGGCCTCGAAGCCGTCCATCTCCGGCATCTGCACGTCGAGGAAGATGAGGTCGAAGGGCTGCTGATCGAGCAGCTTGAGCACCTCGACACCGTTGGCGGCGACTTCGGGCCGGTAGCCAAGGCGCTGGAGCATTTTCACGCCGACCTTCTGGTTGATGAGGTTGTCGTCGGCCAGCATCAGTCGCAGCGGGAGGCGCTCGGCCATCGTTGCGTCGAACTCGGAGCGGACCGGGGCGGCCTTCTCGGTGCGGGGCTTGTGCTCCACGGCGCGGACGAGCGCATCGAAGACCTGCGCGGGCCGAATCGGCTTGTAAACGAAGAGCGAAATGCCCACTGCGCCGGGGCGCTTGTCGTCCGACCGCAACCGCGTGTCGGTCAGCAACAGGATGGGGGTGGCCTCGCAGCCGGGCGCGCGGCGGACAAACTGCGCGAGCGTAAGGCCATCCATCTCGGGCAATTGCAGGTCGAGCACGATGGCGTCGAACCGTTCGCCTCCCGACAGGAGGTCCAGCGCTTCCTTGCTGGTGGCGACGGCGCGGAGGTCGGCCCCTGCCCAACGGGCGTATTGGGCGAAGACCTTGCGGTTGGAGGCGTTGTCTTCGACCAGCAGCAGGCGCTTCTGCGCGAGCTTGCCG
>JBJTAU010000584.1:0-10072 GCA_046090965.1 Limisphaerales bacterium
GCCCTGGGCGCTCACGCGCAGCGCCGGGGCCGGGCGGGTGACGATGCTGGCCTTCGACGCTGGTAGTGAAGAGTTCAACGCCTGGCCGGGCGCAAAGGACTACTGGCGCGACCTGCTCGGGAACGCGCCGCAGTTTCTGCATCACGCGGATCGCCTGCTGGCGCGGGCGCCGCAGGCGGAGCGGGTGCTGGCGAGCTTGTCGGGCATCAAGGTGCTCTCGCGACCCGGCGTGCTGCTGTATCTCGCGGGGGTGTGCGGCGGATTGCTGCTGGCCCTGGTTTCGTTCCGCTTCACCCGCCGGCCCGAGCGGGGTTGGGCGGTGGCGGGCGGACTGGCGTTGATGACGGGCCTTGCCGCCGTCACCACGGCCGCGCGGTGGAAGTCCGCGCCCGAGCCGTTTCTGAATGAGGTTTACGTGGCCACGGCCCGGAGTGGCGAGGACGCGGGCCGCGTGCAGGCGGCGCTGGGCTTGTTCTCGCCGGTCGAGCAGACGTTTCGGCTCACGTCCGCCTCGGACAGCGCGTCGCTCATCCCCGGCCGCAGCGCACTCAAGCCGCCGGAATTGTTCCGCCTCGATTACGAGACCCAACTCGCCGTGAGCAATCTCGCCGTGCGGGCGGATGACTTGCGCACGTTCGTCGGGCGCGCGCCCCAGGCGGCGGTGCGGGCGCCGGTCTTCCGGGCGCGGTTCACCGGCGAGGGCTTGGCGCTGGCGGTTTCGAATCGCTCCGCCGCAGTGCTCTCCGCGCCGTTCCTGAAGTTCAACCGCTTCGTGGTTCCGCTGCCGGACGTGGCTCCGGGCGCGCGGTTGGAACAAACCGGCCTCCGAGTGAACGCTCACAGCGTCTCGACCGAACTGCTCCGCACCACGCGCCAGCAGGACCGCGAGCAGATGCGCGAGGCCTTCTTTCCCACGCCGGTTTACTCGGGCGACCTCGCCATGACCTACGACGAGCGTCGTTTCCAAAAGCTGCTGCGCGGGCGCGAACTTCAGCCGGTCTTGTATAGTTGGAGCGACGCCCCGGCATTTCCGCTGGCGGCCATCGAACCCTCGGCGGCGCGGCGGGCCGTGGGCCTGCTTGCAGTGGAGGGCGAGATCGAATACGCCGGGCCGACGCTGCTGCTGCCGGCCGGCGTGATGCCGCTTCAGTTGCGCAACCTCGGTGCCTACGCGTTCGAGCGGAGCGAGGGCTGCTTCGCCAGCGGGCGGCCGGGGCAGGTGGCGGTGGAGTTCAGTTTGCCACCCGGTTGTCCCGCGTTGGTGGCGCAGGAGCTGACGGTTCACTTCGAGTTTCGCGGCGCGGCCTTTCAGCCCGAGGTTTTTCTGGTTCCCGGCGATTTTGACTTGCACGGTGACTTGTTACAGTTGCTGCCGCGCATGGAGCGCGTGGGCGCGACTCCGCCGGTGCGTGTGCCGGAGCCGGGGCGCTTCCTGCGTCCCGGGGCGCGCAGTTTCATCGTGGTGGTGGCCATCACGCACTCCGCCGAGGGCAAGCGCCTCGGTCAATCCATGAACCCGAACCTCCACGTCTGGCAACTGCGTGATCTGGACGTGGAACTAAAGGGCACTACGCCATGATTCACACCGCTGCGCTCACCAAAACCTACGGCGACGTCCTCGCGCTCGACGATCTCAACCTCGACATCGGCGAGGGCGAAATCTTCGGCTACATCGGCCCGAATGGCGCGGGCAAGAGCACGACGATCCGCATTCTCTCCGGCCTGCTGCGGCCCACGAGCGGCAGCGCGACGGTCGCGGACGTGGATGTGGTCCGTTACCCCGAGGAGGCCAAGCGCGTGGTCGGCTACATGCCGGACATCTTCGGCGTGTATCACGGGATGCGCGTCTGGGAATACCTCGACTTCTTCGGCGCGGCCTATCGCCTGTCCCGCGCCGCGCGCCGACCGCGCATTGACGAGGTGCTGCACATCACGGGCACCGACGAGATGCGCGACTACTTCGTGGACTCGCTTTCGCGCGGCATGCAGCAACGCGTCGGCATCGCCCGCGCACTCATCCACGACCCCAAGGTGCTCTTTCTCGACGAACCGACCTCCGGCCTCGATCCGCGGGCGCGCATCGAAATGCGGCAGTTGCTCAAGCACCTGAAAACGCTCGGCAAGACTGTGCTGGTCTCGTCGCACATTTTGCCGGAACTCGCCTCGGTCTGCGACCGCATCGGCATCCTCGAGCAGGCGCGACTGCTTCTTTGCGACCGCATGGAAACCGTGCTGCGTCAGGTCGAGCAGCGCAGCGTCATCGAGGTGGAAGTGCTCGGCGATGCCGCGCGCGCGGGCGAGTTGCTGGCCGCGCAGTTCCCCGTGCCGAAGCTCGAAGTCACCGTGGTCGTCGGCAATTTGCTGCGGCTGTCCTTCGCGGGCGAAGACGAGGAAATCGCCGGGCTACTCGCCTTTCTCATTCAGCAGGGCGTGGGCGTGCTCTGGTATCGCGAAGTGCCGCCGGACTTGGAACACATCTACCTGAAAGTCACCACGCAGGCGAAGGCCGGCAAACGGAGGAGCGACGATGCTGAGTAATCCCGTGCTCGGCCGCGAACTGCGCGGCGCACTGCGTTCCCCGCTCGCGCTCGCGCGGGCCGCGCTCTACCTCGGCGTGCTGGCCACGCTCGTGTGGTGGATGTGGCCACAGGAAGGCGTGTATTCGGCCACGGCGCGCGCGTCGCGTTCGCTGCTGCTCGTGTGCGGCGTCGCGCAACTGCTGCTGGTGATCCTCTACGCGCCTGCGTTCGCCGCGACCGCCATCACCGCCGAGAAGGAACGCAACACTTACGACCTGCTCTTCGCCACGCTGCTGCGGCCGCGCGACATCGTGGCGGGCAAGCTCCTCTCCTCCATCGCCGTGCTGCTGCTGTTCGTGCTGCTGTCACTGCCGGTCTTCGCGGCGTGCTTCTTCCTCGGGGCCGTTTCCGTGCGCGAGGCCGCGGCGATCTACCTCGTGACCGTCGCGGGCAGCGTGATGTTCGGCCTGCTCGGGCTGGCGGTCAGCGCGGTGGCGCGCAGTTCGCACCTCGCGCTGGTCGTGACCTACGTGCTGCTGCTGCTCTTCACCGCCGGGCCGTGGGTGCCGTGGTTCCTGCTGGAGCAGAAGCCCTGGGCCGCACAATTCATCCAGTCGGCGCGCGCGTTCAGTCCGCTCGGGGCGATGGCGTCCGTGATTCTGCCGGCCTTCGAGCCGGCGGGCGCGTGGCGGACGTATCTCGGCGTCTGCGGCGCGAGCGCGGTGGTGCTGGTGGCGTTCATCGCCGGACGCGTGCGCTGGGCGCGGCAGCGTTCCTCCGCGCGGCACGGGCAAACTATCGGCAGCGCGGAGGAACTTTCGCGGCGGCGCTTGAGTTTCCCGTTCTACCTCGTGGACCCTCAGCGGCGGAAGGACTGCATCCCTGACTGGCTGAACCCGATGTTCGCCAAGGAATTGCGTAGCCGCACGTTCGGTGGCGGCGCGTGGATTTTCCGCGTGGCGGCTGGCTGCTTCGTGCTCTCACTGCTCCTGATGATTGGTGCGGTGGGCAACCTCGTCGGCCCCACGCCGAACCTCATCCGCTCCGTCGCGCTGGTGTTTCAGCTCGGGCTGGCCGTGCTCATCGTGCCGTCGCTCACGGCCGGGGCCATCACGCAGGAACGCGAGCGCGGCAGCCTCGAACTGCTGCGGCTCTCGCGGCTTGGACCGGTGGCGTTCCTCGGCGGCAAGCTCGGCGTCGCCGGCCTGTTCGTTTCGTTCCTCGTGCTCGGCACTGCGCCGGGCTGGTTCGCCATTCACTATCTCGAAATCAACACGCTCCGCGAAATCCTCCACGCGTGGGCGGTCATCGGCAGCGCGCTGCTCTTCGCGCTGGCGGCGGGCCTGTGTGCGTCCGCGCTCGCACCGCGCACGCCCGTGGCGACGGCGGCGGCTTACGCAGTCGAGTTCCTCACCGCCATCGTCACGCTGCTGCCGTTGCTCACGGCGGATCAACTCTCGGTGCGGCTGCGGGAGATGATCCTCATGCTGAACCCGTTCGCCTCCGCGCTGCAGGTGCTCACGCGCGGCGTCTTCGATGACCTCGGCGTGCTCTGGCAACGGCACGTCGCGATGTCGCTCGGCGCGTCGGGCGTGATGTTCGTGGTGGCTTACTTGCGCCTGCGCTGGCTGCTGGCACCGCAGAAATGAAACCGGTTTTCATTAAGTCGAACTTTACTCGCTGGCTCGGACTCGGCTGGCTGGCAATCGCGTTGAACGCCGGGAGCCAGCCGACCGTTGGTGCCACGAACTCGGCTTGGGTTCCGGTCATCATCCATCCGGTCAAGGACGCGGCTACTTTGGAAATGCTCCGCGCGATGCTTAAGGAGCCGGACCCCGTCGTCCGCGAGCTGGCCACGGATGCGTTGGCGACGGTGCGTGACGGTGTCGTGCCTCGCCGCGTGCAGCCGGACCCGGCCGCGGCCAGTTCCCCCGCCGCGTTGTGGAGCACCAATACCGTGACGCTGGTCACCGCCTTGCGCGGCCTCGACGCCGAGGCGGCGCGTCGCGAGGCCACGAATCTTCTCGAACTGTTGCGCCGCCCCGAGGTCGTGGTGCAGGAGGAAGCCGTGCGCGCACTTCAGCGCGGGCAATTCACCGCCGCCAGCCGGGAATGGCCCGCGCTCCTGGACGAACCGGACGAGGGCCTGCGTCAGGCGGCTTGCGAGGCGCTGGCGGCCATGTTCGACCGGGTGCCGCGCGCCGAGTTGATGGCCGCGATGGTGCGGCGGCTGGAACTCGACCCGAGTTCGCAGGTGCGCCGTGTCGCGGGCCTCACGCTGGTGGCCCTGCACGATGCCCCGGCGCGCGCGGCGTTGCTCCGGCTGCTCCAGCACGCCCGCGGCGTGACACGTGTCTCGGCGGCGTTCGCGCTCGGCACCTGGGGCGAAGCGGAGCTGGCCGACGCGCTTCATCCGCTGCTGACTGATCCGGCGGACTTGGTCGCGCGCGCCGCGTCCCACGCGCTGGGGCAGTTGCGCAATCCCGGTTCGTAGGCTCCCTGGCTCGCGGCGTTCGAAGCGCGCGGTTCGGTGGTGCAGGAGCGCGCTGCCTGGGCACTGGGCGAGTTGAAGAGCACGAACGCCATTCCGGCTCTGGCCGCGCTGCTGCCGAAAACCACGGACGAGGCGCTGAAGGTTTCCCTCGTCCTCGCGCTGGGCAAGACCGGCGACAAGCGGGCCTTGCCGCCCATCCGCCAGGTGCTCCAGCAGATCGTGCTGATGAACAACCTCCCCAAGGCCCGCGAGGCCGCGTTCACCGCGCTGGTGGCGGCGGGCGACAAGCTGGCCATCCCGCGCGCGATCCAGATGATAACGACCCCGGTGGTGCCACCTGCGCCCGGGGCGGGGCCGACCTTCGATGAGGACTTCGTGCGCATTGCCGCCCTGCACTACCTCGCCGTCGTGGGCGACCGTGCGACGGGGACGGCCTTGTTTGCGGCGATGAAGGAAGGCGTGACCCGTGAGATGCGCCCCACGGTGGCGGAGACGTTGAGCCAGCTGCTGGGGAAAAACTATCAGCCTCTCTCCGATGAGGACTTCCGCCGCTACTTCGTTGAGAGCTTGGAACAGCGTCTGCGCCCCCCAGTGCCGCCCACCGGGACGAAGCAGGTTCCCTGACCTGCTGCGCAACTATTTTGCCGCCGGCAAGCTGGGCGTGACGGCAAGCTCCGCCTTGGCTTGGGCGTCGCCTTGTTCGGCGGCTTTGGTCAACCATTCGCGCGCTTTTGGAATGTCCCGGACTTCCGCACCGTAGGCATCGCGGAGCATCGTGCCATAGATGCGCTGAGCCACAGGCAGGCCTTTGGCCGCCGCTTTCTCGCACCACTTGCGGGCCTCGGTTTCGCTCTGCTTCGTGCCCTTGCCGTGCATATACATCTGGGCGAGCTCTAGCTGGGCTTGCGCATCGTCGGCCCGCGCACGCTTCAGCGCCGACTTGAACTCAGAGGAATCGCCGCAGGCAACGAGGATCAGCAAACTCAGGCAAAGAGGTAGCAGGCGGAAGGTCGAGGTGGGTTGAACATTCATCGTTGGTGCGGCGGTTTGGCTGACGGGGCGGAGTCGAACCTAAAGAATCTTGATTGACAAGTGCGGAGGTGGGAGGAAATTCGCCGCCATGAACCACACGTCGGCATCTCGGTGCTTCCCCCGAGGATTTACCCTCATTGAGTTGCTCGTCGTCATCGCCATCCTCGCTTCCTTGCTTTTGCCCGCGCTGGCCAAAGCGAAACAGCAGGCGGCCGGGGCAACGTGCATGACGAACCAAAAGCAGCTCACGTTGTTGATGCGCTTTTACTCCGAGGACCGCGGCAAGTTCCCGGAGAGCTGGGTCAATCAGCAATTAGGCGCGGCCAGTCACGTTGATCAGACCAATCCCAACATGCCTGGTTATCAGTTCTGGCAGGATCCAAATGGCAGTGGAGTGTCACCTGGCAACGGCATCTTCCAGTTGGTTTCGTGGATGGACATCTTGATGAGCAATAACGTTGGTAGCACGAAAATGTTTCGCTGTGGCTTGGTTCCCAAGTCACCTGCCCCCAGCAGTGGGGGTGCACCACTCCCCAACGGTGGCGACTGGCCGCATTATGGCTACAGCCGCTACATCGGTGGAACTGCTGCTGGGTATGCTGGCGGTCTCGCTGCCCCTGCGTTTGCTGAAACTGCCCAGCGTCCGGACTACACCGTCATGATCGCTGATTACTACATGATGTGGGCTCCATACATGAACCACACGGACTGGTTTAGCCAGGCAGCAGGTCCAGCCAACACCCCTCAGCGAACCGTGCGCGTCTATCGCCACCGGGGCCGTGCGCAGATTGGCTTCGCAGACGGCCGGGTGGATCTTCTCGAACGAACTGACAACAGCGTCTGGGGCGATCCCGCGATTACGGGCGATGTAACCAGAGCGTTCAACGCCAGTTGGAATCCCCGCACGGCCGGGCCACCTTGAGCGGTGCGTTCAACTTCCACGCCCGCTTGCGAACGGCTGAGCTGAAGATTTCCGGAGAAGGTAAGCACGAATCCGTTTCCCAGCTCCCCGTCCAACTCGCGCCATGCACCGAGTTCTGCGCCGTGTCGCGCGTTGCTTCCTGTTGTTCGCTGTCTTGAGTGCGGCCCCGTGCCGGTCTGCCTTGGACGGTCCGGGCGCGCGCTCGCCGTTGGATGCTTATCACTTGGTGGTCGTGCGGCCGGCTGAGTTCACGGATTCGAGCGGCAAGCAGCCCACGCCCGTGAAGTTCAAGGACACGACCTTCGACTCCGGTGCGGCACCAGTCGCGGGCAAACTCGTCGCGCCAGTAAACGTCCGGTTCGCCGGTCGTTACACGCTTTGGCTGCGCGTCGGCATCGTGACGGGCGGGCAGTTGCCGGTGCGCGGGGCGTTGGCGCGGGGCGACGCGGCGAAACTCTCCGTCACAGTTGGCCACACGCCCGGCGCGGCGGGGCAGGGCGGGCCGGCGGGTTACGAGGCGTATCGCGCATTGGCAGCGCAGGGTGGGGTGTTCAAGGACATCGCCGTGCGGCCCGATGCCAAGCCGGGCGGTGCCAAGGCGAAGGACTCCGATGATCTCGACAAGGAACTGCGTGAGTTGAGCCGCGAGATTTCCGGCGGCAACACCGGCGAGGACTGGGCTACGCCGGATCGTTTGGAGGAGGTGCAACGCGCGCGCCCCTTCTACTGGTGGAAGGCCGGCACCGCCGAGTTGACGCCCGGCGCGCACGTGCTGCGCGTCGAGGCGGACGCGGGCATTCCGGCGGACACAGTGTTGCTCGATGCCGCGTTCCTCACCACGAACGAGAAGCTGCTCTATCCCTTCAACGGCGACCTGAGCGCGCCGCGCGCGAGCTACGTGCGCTTCCGCCTTGATGAGCTGCCCAAGGCCGGCGTGAATCTGAGCGCAAGCTTCCGCCTGCACTACGACCCGTTCGCGTCGGGCCGCGTGAATCTGAATCCCGACCGCCTCTCTGCGCTCAAGATCGAGCCGCACACCAAGCCCGGCTTCACCCGCTGGTATCGTCTCCAAGACATCGAGCGCGCGCCGGCCTTCGGCCCGACCGAGGCGCACCTGCTGCTCGGCGTCGCGTCCGCCGGCAAGGCCGGGGAGAAGTTCGCGGGCGCCACGCAGTTCGCCGTCTTCCCGCATCAGGACTTCGTGCTGCGCGAAATCGGTTGGGACGAACCGGAAGGGCTGTCGCTCTCGATGGCGATGGATTTCGAGATGCACCTGCACAAGCTCCGCACCTTCCGCGACCACGCGCGCGAGCACTACGAGTTCGCCCTGCGCGCGACCGGCGGCCGGCTCTATCCGCTCACGCGCGACGGCCTTTACTTCGCCAACGGCTGGGGCAGCGCGACCGGCGACTGCACGGACTACATGAACAAGACGTTGCGCCTGGTGGGGATGAACTGCGTCGGAGCCGCCGCCGAACCGGTGAAGTATCGGCAGCTCTACGGCTGGTCCAGCCAGGGCGGACACTACTGGCCGCCGACCTTTCTGCCGTTCGACGAGGCCGATGCCCGCCGCCGTTACGAGGAGCACTACCGGAACTATTTCACGGCACAGAAGGAGTTTTACCGGGGCACCACGGTCTTCCAGATCGCGGACGAGCCGGGCGAAATCTCGCGCGGCGAAATGTCCGCACCGCTCTGGCGCCACGGGCGCGATGAGCGCGGCGAGAAATGGGAGGACGCCGTCGGCGGCAGCGATTTGCACACGCGCCGCAGCGACTACTCAGACTGCGTGCTGGAGGGCAAGGTCGAACAGCACGGGCGCTGGTTCGGCTTCCGCGTCGGGCTGGACGCCGCGCAAAACCCGCGCCGGTATGTCTATTGGCACCTCGGTGCGGTGAGCGTGAACCGCGAGCTGAACGTCTCCGCCGGCCGCGTCGAGGCGGGTGTGGCCACGCACACGGAACTGCAACGGCCCGGCGCGGCCGTCGCGGCGGGCGGCACGCCGTTCAAGATCGTCTATCACGGCACCGCAGCAGCGCTCTACTTGAACGGTCGCTTGATTCAGCAGCAGGAGAACCTCGCTCCGCGCGGCGGCTTTGGCTTCACCGGGCCACCGAAAACCATTCGCGAGCTGCGTATCCGGCCGCTGCAAAAGGGCGAGCATCTCGCCGCGCCCGACGCGGCGGCGAAGCAGAAGAGCGACCTTGCGGACCTCGGCCTCGACGAGCCGGGGGCGAACGCGGCGGCCTTCAAGCCCAAGCCGCTCGAACAGTTCGTGAACGAGGACTGGACGCCCGCCGGCGGGATGGCGGAAGCGCACGCGTCCTTCCGTCGCTGGGCCGCCGCGCAGGGCGTGCAGCCGGCGCTCTTCGGCGCGAAGTCGTGGGATGACGTGCGCCCGCTCACGGTCGCAAGCCTCGTGCGTTCGCCAGAGGACGCGCGGCTTTTCCACTGGAGCCGCAAGTTCAGCGGCTGGCTCACCGCGCGCATGTTCAACCTCTCCGCCGAGGCCATCCACCAGTTCGCCCCGAACCCGCAGATGCTGGGCTTCGTCGCGCTCAGCGGGCATTCGCTCTACTTCCCGAGCGAGCAGCCGCTGGACACTTTTCAACTCGCCGCCGGTTCCGCGATGACGCCGGGTGTCAGCGACTGGATGTCGTTGGGCAGTTGGTTTTGGGACAGCCATCAAGCGGTCGCGTTCAGCATCGCGCCTTACAACGCGGGCGCGCGCCGCTACGGGCAGGAGCCGGTAAACCACCCCATGATGCACTGCGTCGGCCCCTCGACGTTGCGCGCCTACACGATGCTCGGCAACAATGCGCGGGTCATCAGCTACTGGACGTTCGGCCCGAGCTACGCCGCGACGGAGGGCTTCTGGTCGGACAGCGAAGGCAGCTACGAGCAGGCGCACCTCATCAACAATCGCGCCGCGCAAGTGGACGACGTGTTGGCGCGCGCGCAGATGCGGCCCAGCCGCGTGGCGATGCTCTATTCGATGGCCAACGAACACTGGAACGCGCAGGCCAGCTTCGCGGACAAGCGCGCCGCGTTCCTCGCGCTCTCGCACGAAGGATTTCAGCCGGAGCTGGTGACGGAGGATCAGGT
>JBJTAU010000585.1:0-2513 GCA_046090965.1 Limisphaerales bacterium
ATTCTGCTCATAGTAATCATAGCTCAGGCCCGGCAGCGCGACGCTCGTGCCGGCGGGCACTTGCGCACGCAGCAGGTAAGTGGCGATCGCGCGCGACTCGCCCTCGGTCAGGCGCAGCGACGGCATGCGCCCGGCGACGCGGGTCTTCACCGGGTCACGGAGAAACGCGGCGAGGTCGTTGACTGTGAACTTCCGCGCGAGATCGCCAAGCGGCGGCGACCCAGCCACGAAAGGAGCGAGGTCAATGTTCTCCTTCGAGTGGAGCGGGCCACTCTGCGGCGCGTGGCAGGCAACGCAGCCGACCGTGTGAAACAACTCGCGGCCCGCGTTGACGGCACTGGTGCTGTGAGCTGCGGCCTTGGTCTCGTTCGTGGATTGCTGCGCGATGAGAAAGTGCGTGAGCGCTTCGATGGCATCGGCTTTCTCGGCGGCGGGCAAGGCGTGCAGCGCATCCGGCATCGCGGTGCCGGGCTTAGCGGCATGCGGGTCGGCGAGCCACGCGCGCAGCCACTGCGGCGTGACGCGGGCACCGTCTTTGCCGAGGCGCGGGGCTTGGTTCGGCGCAAGCCGCGCGGTCACGGTGGCACTCGCGGTGTGGCACGCGGTGCAGTTTAGGTCAGCGAGCAACCGCTCGCCGTCCGGCGCGGCAGACCACGCGGGAAGCGCAAGCGCGAGGAATAAAGTGGTGCGGAGCATGGAGATGGAGAAAGGAAGAACGGTTCGCTGGGAAACGAAGGTTTCGGCGCTGGCTTGCATGAAACAAGCAACGGACGGACGGAGCGAAGAATTGTTCGCGGGACTTGCGTGTCAGCCCGCGCCGCCGCCTTTGATGGCCTTCGCGTCGCCTTTGAGCAGGGCCACGCCGTAGTCGCGGTTCATGCGGGCGATGAAGTCGAGGGAGATTTCCTTCGGGCAAACCGCTTCGCAACTTCCGGTCACGGTGCAAGCGCCGAAGCCCTCCTTGTCCATCTGGTCCACCATGCCCTTCGCGCGGCGATAGCGCTCCGGCTGGCCCTGCGGCATCAGGCCAAGGTGCGAGATTTTCGCGGCGACGAAGAGCATGGCGCTCGCGTTCTTGCAGGCGGCCACGCAGGCGCCGCAACCGATGCACTGCGCGGCGTCCATGGCGAGATCGGCGTTCTCCTTGGGCACGGGAATCGAGTTCGCGTCCGGCGCGGCGCCAGTGCGGACGCTGATGAAGCCACCGGCGTGCTGGATGCGGTCGAAGGCCTTGCGGTCCACGACGAGGTCCTTGATGAGCGGGAAGGCCTTCGCGCGGAACGGCTCGATGACGATTTCGTCACCGTCCTTGAAGCTCCGCATGTAGGTCTGGCAGGTCGCGATGCCCCGGTGCGGGCCGTGCGGCTTGCCGTCAATGACCAGCGAGCAGGTGCCGCAGATGCCCTCGCGGCAATCGTGGTCGAAGGCGATGGGCTCCTCGCCGCGGTTGGCGAGCTGCTCGTTGACCACGTCGAGCATCTCGAGGAACGACATGTTCTCGTTCAGCTCAGGGGACTCGTAGGTTCTGAACCCACCGGGAGTGTTCCGGTTCTTCTGCCGCCAGACTTTCAGGGTGACTTTCATGCGGAAACTTTCGCTTTGGCCCGCGCGCGGGCTTTCGGGTCGCGCTTGGACATCAGAGTGTGGAAGCCGATTTCACGCCGCGACTCGGCCGGAGTCACGGGTTTCATCAGCTCGCGGATGGTGTCGAAAACAACTTTGAACTGGGCGTCGAACTTGCGCTCCAGAGCGTCCAGCCGTCGGGACAACTCGGCGTTTTCGAGGAGCAACTGGCGGAGCTTCACGAAGGTGCGAATGACGGCGATGTTGACCGCCACCGCGCGCGGGCTGCGCAAGACGCCGGAAAGCATGGCCACGCCCTGCTCGGTGAAGGCGTAGGGGCGATACTTTAGATGCTCGCCGCGCTTTAAGGTCACAATTTGTGACCTTAGAAACTCATTATCCACCAACGTGTTACCATCGGAATCGGGGTTTAAGGTCACAATTTGTGACCTTGAAATCTGCTCTGTTTCCTCTTCCGTGAGTTGGAACATGAAGTCCTCGGGGAATCGCTCGATGTTCCGCTTCACCGCTTGGTTGAGCGCCTTGGTGGGCACCTCGTAAAGCTCCGCCAAGTGGAAATCCAACATCACCTTCTGCCCACGGATGAGCAGTATCCGGCGCTCAATGCGCTCGGCGGGGATGAGGCTGGTTTCGGGCATGGTATGCGCTTGAACCGATCACATTTTGTGATCAATCGGATGCTTACTTGTAGCTCCGCGTGCTCATGTGGACTTCCTCATACACCAGCGGCTCCTTGTTCAGGATGGGTGCCTTGTCGGGCGCGCCGGCGTATTCCCAGCCGGCCACGAACGCGAATTGGTCGTCGCGGCGCTTCACGTCACCGGGGTTCACGAGGCCCTGCTTCGTCTCGGGGTCGTCCGGCGTGTATTGATACTCCTCGCGGAAATGGCCGCCGCAGCTCTCTTCGCGCATGAGCGCGTCGCGGCACA
>JBJTAU010000586.1:0-2557 GCA_046090965.1 Limisphaerales bacterium
CGACGTGTATTCCAGCCTCATCAGCCGCGTGCGCCTCCATCTCGGCGCAGCCGCGACCGCGCACCTCGTCAACCGCCTCGACCGCGAGACCAGCGGCGTCATCCTCGTGGCGAAGAGCCCCGAGGCTGATGCCGCGTTGAAGAAACTCTTCGCCCAACGCCGCGTGGAGAAGGAATACCTCGCCATCGCGAATGGGCACTTCACCGCCGATGCCGTGACGTGCGACGCCCCGCTCGGCAAGGACGAGCAAGCCATCATCGCCATCAAGGACTGCGTTCGCCCCGACGGCTCGGCATCGAAGACGGACTTCACCGTCGAGCAGCGGTTCACGCGCGCGGAGGGAAACTTCACGCTGCTCCGCGTCCGCCCGCACAGCGGCCGCAAGCACCAGATTCGCATCCACCTCCAGCACCTCGGCCACCCGCTCGTGGGCGACAAACTCTACGGTGGCGACGAGCGGCTCTACCTCGACTTCGTCCTGCGCCAGCTCACCGCCGAACAGCGCGCCCGGCTCATCCTGCCCTGCCAGGCATTGCACGCCGCCGTGTTGCGCTTCCGCTGGCGCGACCGCGATTGGGAATTCCGCGCCGCGCCGGAAAACTGGTTCACCGATTTCATCGCCGGCCACCCCTGCACGCCGGACTGGGCGGAGAAATACCTTTGAAATGGGGAATGGCGAATTCCGATTGTCGAATCTGAGCCTGCGAGCACACAACGCATCCGAGGCGGCATTCCCCATTCGCAACTCGCCATTCGCAATTTCTCGGGCCAGTGGCTAAAAACTCCGCCGTGCTGACGACTTCGACGCCGATTCCCAAGACGATGCAAGCCGTGGTCTACCGCGGCGTGAACGACCTGCGCGTCGAGACCGTGCCCGTGCCGCGCATCGGCGCGAACGAGTTGCTCGTGCGCGTGGCCGTGTGCGGCGTGTGCCCCACGGACATCAAGAAAATCCAGCACGGCACCGTCCCGCCGCCGCGCATCTTCGGCCACGAAACCGCCGGCACCATCGTGAAGCTCGGCGCGCGCGTGCGCGGCTTCCGCATCGGCGACCGCGTGGCCCTGCATCACCACATCCCCTGTCTCGATTGCCACGCCTGCCGACACCGCGCCTTCGCGCAGTGCGCGCACTACAAGCGCACGGGCACCACCGCCGGCTTCGAGCCGGCCGGCGGCGGCTACGCGGAATACGTCCGCGTCATGGACTTCTGCCTGCCCGGCGTCGTGAAAATCCCGGCGAAGAACTCCTTCACCGAGGGCGCGCTGCTGGAGCCGGTCAACACCGTGCTCAAGGGCGTCAACCGCCTTGCCGTGCTGCCTGGCGACTTCGTGCTCGTCGCCGGCCAAGGCCCCATCGGCCTGCTCTTCACCAAACTCCTCACGCTGCGCGGCCTCAAAGTCATCGCCACCGACCTGCTCGCCCCGCGCCTCAACCTCGCCCGCCGCTTCGGCGCGGCCCGTGCGTTGCGTGCCGGTGCGCCCGACCTACCCGAGCAAATCAACCGGTTCACTCGCGGTCGCGGTCTCGATGCTGCGGTCATTGCAGTTCCCGTGGACGCCGCGATGCAGCAGGCGCTCGCGCTCGTGTGCGGTGCGGGCCAAGTGCTCCTCTTCGCGCATACGAAACGCGGCGCAGTCGCCCCCGTGGATCTCTCCCTCATCTGCACCGACGAGAAGGACTTGATCGGCAGCTACTCGGCCGACGTGACGTTGCAACCCGCCGTCGCGCGGCTGGTCTTCTCACGCCAGCTCGACGTGAGTCCGCTCATCACGCACCGCTTCCCGCTCGCGGAAACCGCCGCCGCCGTTGTCCTCGCCGCTAAACCGCAGCCGGACTCCCTCAAAATTGTGGTGGATCAATCCCCAACGAGCCAGTCGCCGCACCCTTGAAGCTGCGATCAGCAACTTGCGAAACGCGCCAAAACCCTCGGGATTCCGCGGAATCTGACGCACCAGTCCGTTTCCCCGCCTCCGATGGAAGCCAAAGCCAAAAACAGGTGATCATACGGCAAAGTCCTGAGCAAAAAACCGTTGACGGAAAGGCGCTTATCTGCGACAAAGACACTGCACACGAGCTACAGAAAGACCAAAGACATGAAAGCCAAAGCACTTCTCGCCGCCGGGCTGATGATCGCAGCCAGTGCGGCCTCCTCGCTGGCCCAGACCGTGTATTCGGTGAACGCGGTGGGGTTTGTGAACGTGGAATGCCCACCGGGGTTTTCGCTGATTTCAAATCCGCTGGCTGCTGCAGACAACAAAGTGGTCGCCCTTTTTCCGACCGCTGTGTCTGGAACTGTAGTCTTCAAGTTCAATCCAAGCACAGGTGGATTCGTTTCCTCAACTTATTCCAGTTTCTTGAATGCGTGGACGGACCCGACGATGACTTTGGTTCCAGGCGAGGGATTCTTCTATAAGAATCCGACTGCATCAACAGTCACGAACACGTTTGTCGGTAATGTTCAGCAAGGGACGTTGGTCACTCCGCTCGGGTCTGGATTCAACCTTGTTTCCTCGCAGGTGCCTCAACAGGGTTTGGTTTCAACTGATTTGGGGTTGC
>JBJTAU010000587.1:0-4874 GCA_046090965.1 Limisphaerales bacterium
AGATGACTTGCCGCTCGGGCAGCCGTTGACCAACGAGGCTGTGGCCTGACGACTATCGGCTTCTCATGATTGCGTCCTTCCCCGACATTGCCGCGTTATGAACCGAAACCCGGACGGGCATCTGTCATGGGACTTGGCCGAAATAGCTCATGCATTGAAGGTCGAACCAGATGACGTTCGGGAATACTTCACGGACGGGCGGCGGGTGTCCTTCATCCTGGAGCGTCGGATAGCGCGTGAAGTCCTGCGCGGCACGCTGGCGAAAAGCGAGGGCGCTGGCTTCGACCTGCTGGACCCGCAGGGGCGCAAGTGTGAGGTCCGTAGCATATTAAGCGGTGGCGTCTATTTCTGTCCCAGTTACATGGTTGGCTCGGGCCGCTCGTTTGAGTTGGACGGCTTTCTTGCCAAGCTAGCCGATATCGAGGGCTACATCCTCGCGGACATTGAAGCCTTTCCCTGTGTGCCCTTCTGGACCGTGTCGTCGGCTCAGGTTCGGACCTGGTGGAATGGCGGCGAGTTGGGAACGACGACGAAAATCTCGCGCAAGCGGGCGCTCGAACTGTTACAGAGGGCAACACGATGATTGCGGACACGGCGCAAATCGTAGCCAGACAACGGTCAACGATTCGGCGAAACAGGCCGGTGTTTGCCGCTGGTCCGGCCGCGTCCATCCCGCTCGACGTGGGTGAGTTTTGGACCGCACGGCAACGCGCTGCTCACAGCCTGCACGAGATTTCCTATCGGGCCTGCTTCAAGCCGCAGCTTCCGCGCTACTTCATCGAGCGACACAGTGCCCCCGGCGACCTAGTCTTTGACCCGTTCATGGGCCGGGGCACGACACTGGTGGAAGCGGCGCTGCTGGGCCGCGTTCCGCTGGGGACAGACGTGAACCCGCTTTGCGCACGACTTGTCCGCCCGCACCTTGCACCTCCGTCCTTCGAGGAGGTCGCCCTGCGGCTGGGGGCGATTGACTTCCACCGGCCGGTGACATTCCCGGAGGAACTGCTTGTCTTCTATCACCCCGAAACCCTCCGGGAGCTTTGCGCGATGCGGTCACACTTGCTGAAAAGAGAGCGGGACCGGACGCTGGACGCGGCGGATGACTGGATTCGCATGGTGGCGCTCAACCGGCTCACGGGACACTCGCCGGGGTTCTTCTCGGTTTACACGCTGCCACCAAACCAAGCCGTGTCGGTCGCCGCGCAACGAAAGATCAACGAGCGGCTGAAACAGGAACCGCCCCGCCGACTGGTGCCCGAACTCATCCTGCGGAAAACCCGAGCGTTGCTGAAGGATCGCACCGACGAAACGCAGCGATGCCTCGCGGCTGTGCACGCGGACGCTTTGGTGCTGTCGAATTCCGCCGCCTCGGTGCCCGAGATTGCCGACGAGTCGGTGCAGTTGGTGGTCACGTCGCCGCCGTTTCTGGACACGGTGGATTACGTGGCGGACAACTGGCTGCGCGCATGGTTCGCGGGTGTCGGCGCAGCTCCGGTCGGACTGTGTGTCTTTCGCAATGCCACCGACTGGGTTCAGTCCATGACCCAAGTGCTGGCCGAATGCCGACGGGTATTGCGGGATGATGGCCACCTCGTGTTCGAGGTTGGCGAGGTGCGCGGTGGCAAGGTGCGCTTGGAGGAACAAGCGCTGGAGGCGGGAGAACGTGCTGGGCTCCGCCCTGAGCGGGTGATGATCAACGCCCAGCACTTCACCAAAACCTCAAATTGCTGGGGCGTCAGTAATGGCACCAAGGGCACGAACCCCAACCGCATCGTCGTTTTTCGCAACGCATGAACCTCGTCCAGATCACCCCCGGCGCGGGCGGGATGTATTGCGGGAACTGCCTCCGCGACAACGCGCTCGTCGCGGCGCTCCGCAAGCGCGGGCACGAGGTGCTCATGGTGCCGCTCTACCTGCCCATGACGCTCGACGAGCCGAGCCAGGCGGCGGGCGTGCCGACCTTCTTTGGTGGCATCAATGTCTATCTCCAGCAGCAGTCCGCGTTCTTCCGGCGCGCGCCGAAGTGGCTGCACGCGGTGCTGGATTCACCAGCGTTGCTCAAGCTCGCTGCGGGCCGCGCGGCCAAGACGCGGGCCGCTGATGTCGGCGAACTTTCCCTGTCCATGCTGCGCGGCGAGGAGGGCAATCAGGCGCGCGAACTCGACGAACTCCTCGCGTGGCTCAAGACGCAGCCCAAGCCCGACGCGGTCCTGCTATCCAACGCGCTGCTCGTCGGCTTCACGCGGCGGCTGAAGGCCGAGCTGGGCTGCAAGGTCGTCTGCAATCTCCAAGGCGAGGACGCCTACCTCGACGCCATGTCCAGTCCGCTGCGCGAGCAGGTCTGGTCGCTGTTGGCCGAGCGCTGCCGCGATTGCGACCTCTTCCTCGCCCCCAGCCGCTACTTCGCCGACACGATGGCGCGCCGATTAAGCCTGCCGCCGGACAAGGTGAAGGTGGTCTTCAACGGGATCTCGCTGGCGGGCTATGAGGTCGAGAGTCGAGCATCGAAAGTCGAGAGCCAGCCTTCGACTCTCGACCCTCGACCCTCGACTCCGGTGCTCGGCTACTTCGCCCGCATGTGCCGCGAGAAGGGCCTCGACCTGCTCATCGAGGCGTTCATCGAGCTAAAGCAACGCGGGAAGGTGCCGGGTTTGAAGCTCAAGGTCGGCGGCGGTTGCGGACCGGGGGATGAGCCATTCGTCGCGCAACTCCAGGAACACCTCCGTCGCGCGCGCTGCCTGGAGGACGTTTCATTTCACCCCAACCTCACCCGCGAGCAGAAAGTCGCCTTACTCCAATCCCTCACCGTCTTCTCCGTGCCCGCGCTCTACGGTGAAGGGTTCGGCCTTTACCTCATCGAAGCGCTGGCGGCTGGCGTGCCCGTCGTGCAGCCGAGGCACGCGGCGTTTCCGGAGCTCGTCGAGGCCACCGGCGGCGGCGTCATCGCCGAACCAAACGCGGCCTCCCTCGCGGCGACTATCGAGGCGCTGCTCCTCGACCCGGCGCGGCTCCGGGCGCTGGGCGACGCGGGCCGGCATGCGGTGCGCGAGCGATTCACCGTGGACCGGATGGCGGAGGGTGTGGCGATTTCGACTGAAGCCCTCCTTCGCCCCCGCGCCTGAAATCCCGCTTTACGACCGGCCGGTGCCGGGACACATTCTACCATGAGTTCTACTCGGAATTTCGTCAACCCCGCCCGTCGGCGGGGTGGGTTCACCTTGATTGAACTGCTCGTCGTCATCGCCATCATCGCCATCCTGGCCGGGATGCTGTTGCCCGCGCTGTCCAAGGCCAAGGCGAAGGCGAAAGGCATCCAGTGCGTGAACAACCTGCGGCAGATTGGCATCGCCATGGTCATCTATGCGGAGGACCACGACGGCCAGTTCGTGGACTTGAACCGCTACGAATATCAAAACCAGAACGCTGGCAACTGGTGGTTCGACATCTTGAGTCAGGCGAAGTATTTACCGCCCACCAATGCGAACGCCAACGCGGTCTGGCGCTGTCCGGCCGTGGAAAATCAGGACATCAATCCGAGCGGCCAGTTGGGCTACGGCGTGATTGAGGGGACGATTATCCGTTACGCGACCAATAACGCCACCTTGCTTCCGTTGCACAGCCGACGCATCACCGAGATGATACGCACCAGTGAAGTGTGGTTGATGGGAGACACCGGAGTTCCCCAACTAGGGCCGCCAATTCCGTATTGCCGGTTCACCACGTGGTTTGCCGTGTGGCCTTCTCCGTCTTGGTCAACGTATGCCCAGGGAAACGGCAGCGGCCATCAAGTTGGCCCTCGGCACAACCTTCGTGCGGATGCCTTGTTCATTGATGGTCACGTTGATCCCAAGAGCTACAACGACCTGTCGAACAACGTGAACAACATATGGGCCGTTGGTAATGTGTTCTAGTCTAGGTCGCGTTTGTTTTAACCGAGCGCAGTCTTCAGGCCGGAGGTGGCTGAGTTGGTGGGGCTCGGCGTGTCAGGAAAACTATTCTGCGGTATCAATCGCAGTCCACACGGTCTGTAAAACCTCCCTTGCCCACTTCTTGTTCCGCCGCTACAAGACACCCACCAACTATCCCCACGACCACTCGCTATGAAAACTTTCCTCCTCGCCCTGTTGTCGCTGTCTGCCGCTGCCCTCGCCGCCGAGCCGCCGCAACCCAAGTTCCGCGTTCAGGAGATTGATGTTGCCGTCAGCATCGGCTACGGCATCGCCATCGCCGACGTGGACGGCGACGGCAAGCCTGACATCCTCCTCGCCGACAAGAACACCATCCAGTGGTATCAAAACCCCACTTGGAAGAAGCACATCATCGCCGAGAACCTCACCCCGCAAGACAACGTCTGCATCGCCGCGCAGGACAGTGACGGCGATGGCAAGTGCGAGATCGCCGTCGGCGCGGGCTGGACTCCCGGCGAGACCAGCGACACCAACAAGAGCGGTGCGGTTTTCTACCTCGTTGCGCCGAAGGATCGCACCCAGAGGTGGGAGGCGATCAAGCTGCACCACGAACCGACCGTCCACCGTATGCATTGGGTCAAAGCCCCGAGCGGCCAGTGGGAACTCATTGTCAAGCCGCTACACGGACGCGGGACCAAGAACCACGAGGGCGACGGCAGCAAGGTCTATTGCTACACCAAGCCCGCGAACCCGAAGGACCCGTGGAAGCTCTCGCTCGTCAGCGATTTCACGCACGCCAGCCACAACTTCCAGCCGATCAACTGGGACAACGACCCGGAGCACGAGCTCGTGACCGGTGCGAAGGAAGGCGTCTTCTTGTTCGGCCGCAGCACCGGCGAGTGGAAGAAGAACCACATCTCCGACCAATGCACCGGCGAAGTCCGCGACAGCAATCTCCCGATCGGC
>JBJTAU010000588.1:0-4174 GCA_046090965.1 Limisphaerales bacterium
ACCGCAGCCGCCACCGCCGCCGCCGCAACTGCTGGAGGAACAACTGCTCGACCAACCGGAGGAGGAGCCCGAACTGCCGCCGGGGTTTTCGAAACGGGCGAAGAACAACATGCCGCCGGTAATCATCATCAGGATGAGGAAATTCCAATTGTGCATCCCATGCGATGACCCGACGATGATTCGGATCAACCCCACCGCTTCGAACAGCAACAGGCCCGCGAGGCTGGGCAACGGCTGGCGCTTCTTGCCCGTTTGGAGCACACGACTGCCCGCAAACAGAACTATAAACCAGAGCAGATAACCGCCGAGGAACTCCGGCCCGGTGGCGGTGTGGAAAAACTCGAACGGACCTCCGTCACCCACCACGGCCAGCGTGCAGATCGGAAGGCACAGGTCCATAGCTGTTCAGGCGGGCCAGCGGGTTTCCACCCATCGCAGCGCTTGATCAACGAGCGGGAAAACTCGACCGTGCCACGCAACGGTTTCCTCCTCACTGAGGCGGCGCGGCTTCGCTTTTAAGGCCAGCAAGTCCTGCAGCACCGCCCCGTCCACTTGCAATTCCCGCTCGATGACGGCGATTCGCGCGGCGAACTCCTTCGGCACTTCCAAACCGTTCAAGCGAAGCGCTTCGGAAAGCTGCACCATCAGTGGCGTCGCTTGCTGCACGAGGAAGCGGGCGTAGGGTTTGTTGTCGCTCCGGATCACAAACGCGTAAACCAGCCGGAGCCGCAGGTTGCGGAGGGCTTGCTCGCACAGAAAGCGTTCCATTTGCGGCTCGAACTTGAGCCCAGCCAGCACGTCTTCGCCGTAAAGCAGGCGGTAGTTGCGTCGGATGCTTTGAAACTTGGTGGCGAAGGCCCGTGCGCTGCGCTCGAACCCGCGTCGCGCGAGTATGAAGGGGTCCAGTTGAGGATGCGCGGCGAGCACGCTCGTCAATGCCCGGTGTGCCGCCGGTGTGGACTCGTGGAGGATGATCAAGACGTTCAGGTCGGACACGCCCTCGATGGCGTTGCCACGGACCGCACTGCCATACAGGCAGCAACTACAGAGATTGTCCCCGAGCGCCTGACGCAGTGCGGCCACGGCGCGATCCAGCACGGAGGAGGATTCAGAAGGCACGATTTGAGATTATCCAAAGGGCGATAACGCCAAGCAAATTGGATGACTGGGTCTGGGATTGGGACAGCGCGAGTTGGTTTAAGATCCAGAGGCGCCCGCTTCAGGCGGGAGCGCTGGCGCTCGCATCAGCTCAAGACCGCGCCACGGAGAGGAAACCCGTCGCCATGTCAGCCTCCACGTAGAGCGTCACGCTAGCGCCGCTGCCAGTGAGCTGGGTCTGGGTCGCCGCGCCCGTCTCGGTCAGGCTGAAGGGAACGGTGACCGCCGGGGTCGTCATCGAAGTGCGGCGCTTGATCTCGTAGCTCCGTTCGCTCGTGGTGGAAAACGAAAGGCGCATCCGGCGGCCAACCGCTGTGTCGACAATCGCACCGGCCAGTGCGAAGCCGATGCCGGGAATTTCAATTTCAAGCACGCCCGCGCTCACCAGCCGCGTCAGGTAGCCGGTCAGGTCGAAGCCCGCCGGGCCACGCAGGACCACACCTTGCGGCGTGTAAAGCGACCCGTGGCACGGGCACAGCAAACCGCCAGCCGCTGCGGAGTAGGGCTGAACCGGGCAGCCGCTGTGAGTGCAAACGGAACTCACCGCCACGAACGTCTGCGCCGCCGTGCGCGTGAGGATGACGGGAAATGTCTGAAACTGCTGATCCGCCACTTGCAGGTGAATGTACCCATCGACCGACGCCAACGCCGGAAAGTCCGACAAGACCACGCGGACAATGCCCACCGGTTTGCCCGCGCGCGCCGCGGGCGCGCACAACTCCCCCCACGGCAGCCCGGACGCCTCCACCAGCAGCACGGCGCGGGCGGCGGCCTTCAGGAAATTGCGCCGACCCAGACTCGACGCCTCCAGCTCTCCGCGCTCCCGCCCATCCCCACACCCGGCGCAGGCGCAGGGGAGCGATTCGACTGCGGGCGGAAGGAGGCGCGACTTCATGGCGAGTGACCGGTGCTAGCATAGCAATGGACGGAAAAAATTCCATCCGGCACTTCCCGGAGCCGGTGGCACGAAGCTTCGCCCAGTTCGAGACAACAGCAGTCGCCGCCAAGCGGCGAGTTGCTCTTCGCTCAAAACTTCCACACGGCCTCGACGAACAGTCGGCCAGTGGTGCTGTCCACCGTGCGGGGCACGGGGTCGTTGATCAGAGACGTGTAAAAGTAGGCGACACTGAACGCCAGTGAATCCAACAGCGCGTAGGTGCCCTTGAGCCAATGGCCGCGCACATTTGTGCCGGAGCGGTAGCCCGCCGCACCTCCCACTGGCGCAGCCGAGTAAAACGCTCCGAAGTCCGACTCCGCGACCTCCTCATACCACGCATCGCCGCGCAACTCCGTCCACCGGTAGTTCAACTCCCACTGCCCTTTGCGCGCAGCCTTGCCGAGCTGGATACCGGCCGAGAATCCGGTGCTCTCCAGCCTCGCACTCAGGTTGCGGAGGTAATCCGCCGAAACCGTGATGGGAAACTCCCCGGGGTAGAAGGCCACCTCCCGTTGTCTCCACGTCGCACCGGCGTCCACGTAAACGTCATTGAAGTTCACGCCCAGCGCGCCCGTCGCCGAGCGAGTGTTGCCCTGGCCGATGTTGGGGACATTTGCCGTGTTGAGCCCCTTGGTGCCTTGGATGGACAGCGCCGCGAAGCCCAAGGTCGTGCTCCATTGCGGCGACCACTTCGCATCCCAGCGCAACTGCGCGGCCAGCAGGACCGGATCCGTGCTGCTCGTGGGAACTTCCTCCAGCGAAAACCCCGCGAGCGTCAGGCGCGCCGACTGGTCCTTGCTGAACCGATACAAGAAATCCTGCGCCACCCCCTCGGGCGTGTAGTCCTTGTCGAAGAGCATCGTGGACGGGAAATGAAACGGGTTCTCCATCTTCCCAAGCGTCAGCGTCCCCTGCCAGTCGGCCCCGCGCAGGCCCGACCACTTCGTGTAAACCTTGTCGAAGAACACGAACTTCTTCGTGCCGTTGTCCTTGAAGGACGCATTCTGCGAAATCGGGTCTCCGCCCTGGCCGAGCGTGCCCACATCGGTCGCGTCGGGGTCACTGGAGGTCAGCAGGATTCCCACCTCCCAGTCATCGGCCATCGCGAAGGTCGGTCCGAAGCGCACGCGATACCGGTAGCGATTTCGGTCCGGCGAGCTGGCGCCCCAGTTCTGAATGCTCTCCAGCCGCAGGCGCAAGTCACCGTTCAGCTTCACGGACTTGACCCAGTCAGGCATCCCGGTCTTCGCGGAGAAGGCCTTGGTGAAGTTCTTGTCGGACTCCTTCCGCGCGTTGTCCGCCTCCTCCTTGGTGAGGACGCCCTTCTTCACAAGCAGGTCGAGCACGGGGTCGGAGGTTTGGGCGAGCGCAGTGGTGGTGAGGCTCGCGGTGGCAAGGACGGCAAGCAGGGTGGTGGTCAGACTGGTGTGTCTCATCGATGGAGTTTGGATTAAATGTTCGTGGTCGCTAAGAAAGCTTCAATCTCCCTTCCTTAGATACGCCGCCACGTCGGGCGGCTGGGATTGGTTGAAAAGCGCGCCGACCGTGTCCGACGCGGCCAGCACGCCGGAGTCCTCGCGCACCAACAGGCAGGCAGCGTGATCACAGACCCGCTGCGCCTGGGCCAGGTTGTGCGTCACCAGCACGAGCGTGCGCTGCACTTTCAGGCGCAGAAGCATTTCCTCGATGGCCTCCGTGGACTTCGGATCGAGCGCGCTGGTCGGCTCGTCGAGCAGGATGACCTCCGGGTCCACGGCCAGCGTGCGCGCGAGGCAGAGGCGCAGTTGCTGGCCCACGGAAAGGCGCAACGCGGATTCGCCGAGCCGGTCTTCTCCTCGCCCAGGACGCCGTCCTTGAGCGGCGCCCAGCGGCCCGACAGCGTCGCCTTCGTGAACAGCGCCTTGAACCGCTCCTCCGCCGTGGCGGGGGCCGTCTTCGGCGTGTCGGCAGTGGGCTTCTCGGCGGCCAGCTTTGGGTCCTGCTTTGGTTCTTGCGCCTGAGCGTGGCCGGCCAGCAGCAGGCCGAGGGCGAGGGTGAGGACGGGGGATTTTTTCATGCTGATTGGGGTTGGATGTTTAC
>JBJTAU010000589.1:0-11071 GCA_046090965.1 Limisphaerales bacterium
GGGGCGGTGGGTGTCGGAGTTGTTGGGCTGAGGCGTAGCCGCCGACGTGAGGCGGCGTATTGCCTGTGGCGCCTTTTCCGAACCGTCCGCCTCCTCACGTCGGCGGCTGCGTGCTTGCTGGCGGCGCTGCCATTCGTGTCCGCCCAAGATAAGAAGCCAGAGGACAAGGCTCCCAAAGTCATCGTCGCCATTCCACTCGGCATCATCGCGGGCAAGACCAACACGGTCGAGGTGCGTGGCCTGAATCTCGCCACCGCCACAGCAGTTCAGTTCACCGAAGCCAGCGTCACATCGCGCGTCACCTCGAAGGGCAAAGCCGAGGTTCCGCAGAACCAGAAGAAGGAACGCTTCGGCGACACGCAGGTGAAGGCTGAGATCTTCGTGCCCGCCGAGTTCAAGGGCGACGAGGCCGCCTTCACCGTCGAGACGCCCTATGGCAAGTCCGCGACCGCGAAACTCATCGTGCTGCGGCCCGGCGCGTTCATTGAGGAAGCCGAGGACAACGGCTCTTTCGCCAAGCCGCAGTTGATTTCCCTTCCGGTCACCGTGCGTGGGCGCATCCAGTCCGCGCAGGACGTGGACGTGTTCGCGTTCGAGGGCAAGGCCGGCCGGCACGTGACGGCGGAAATCCTCGCCGCCCGACTCGGCTCGCCGCTGGATGCCACGCTCACACTCTGGAACGCGAGCAATACCTTGCTCGCCTCCGCCGATGATTCCCCCGCCGACCGTGACCCGCGTCTCGCCTTCACGCTGCCTGCCGATGGCCGTTACTTCCTCGTGGTGCAGGACGCACATGACCAAGGCGGCGCGGTGCATGGCTACCTTTTGAACGTGAAGTCCGCGCCGGGAGCGGCGCGTTAGTGCCGGAGAACTCTCACCGACGGCAGCCGGTCTGACCTGCACTGGGCCGCCATCCGTTGCGGGCGGGTCGCCAACGCACCCGTGGGCCGACGGGTCACTGTGTGACTGCAATTGCGCCGTTGCCACGGAGGGAGCCGCCCGCTAGAGTCCGCCCCCATGAAGACCGTTCAGAAAGCCGTTGGTCAATTGTCGCTCGTCCTCGCGCTTGCCTCTGGTGCGCTGTTCCTCGCCGGATGCGAAACCCCCACGGCGGGCGGTTCGGCGGGCTCGAACAATCTCGAGGCGCTGAAGACTGCCGCCAACGGCGGTGATGCCGACGCCGCCTACAAGCTGGGCGAGATCTACCTCCACGGCCGCGGCGTGCCGAAGAACTTCGTCGAGGCAGAGGCGTGGCACAAGAAGGCCGCCGAGCTTTACCAGAAGAAGTAACCGGAGTGCGGCTTTCAAGCCGCAGCAACGGCCCTGCTCACCAAGCAGCGTGACAGGCGCAATTCCGCTCCCGTCATCTGCGGCCTTCGGCACCTCACTTGAACTCCAGCCCGATGTTGGCCTTCTCCAGCGTCGTGCCCTCGCTCTTGGAGAGTGTCGAGATCGCCTTGTTATAGTCCGCCAGGGCGCGGATTTCGGCGGAGCGCGCGGCGGTGAGATCGCGTTGGAGCTGCAGCACGAAGAAGCTCGTGCTTTTCCCGTTCTCCAGTTTCTTCTGTTCGGCATCGAGCGCGGCTTCCGCGTAGAGCCGGGCTTGCCGGGTGGCCTCGATCTTGTCCAAGGCCGTCTGGGCCTGCTTCACGGAGTTGTCAATCTCCACGATGATGCTCTGCTCGAGTTGCTTGAACTGGAGCAGCAGCACCTCCTTCTGCACCTTGCCGGCCTTGTAGTTGTTCTTCGCGGTCGTGTTGCTCAACGGGAAACTCAACACGATGCCGTAGGAGTAAAATTGGTTGTCACCGCGCAGCACGCCGTTGAGGCCGGTAACGAGGGTCTGGCCCAAACCGTTGTGGCCGTAGGTCAGCGTCAGGTCCAGCGAGGGGAAGAGCTGGTTGTAGTTGTAGCGGAGCACGATGTTCTGCCGCTCGATGGCTTCCTTGGAGGATTGCAGGTCAGGCCGCAGTGCCATGCCGTTGCGCCAACTGTCCTGCACGTTGAGCGGTTGCGGCACGGCCACGAGTTTGTCCGCCGGTTCCAAAGCAACCGTCGCCCACGCGCTGAAATCGTTGCCGACGAGTCCCTTGATGGAGTTCATCTGCACCTCCAAGTCGCGCCGGGCGGAAAGCAGGTCGGAGCGGCGCGCGGCCACCTGCGATTCCGACTGCTTCTCGTCCAGCGGGGCGAGCGCGCCGACTTCCACACGCCGTTTGTTGTCCGCCAGCAGCTTCTCGGCGAGGGCGAGGGAAGCCTCCTGCACGCGCACGTTGTCGCGGGCATAGACGAGTTCGTAATAGGCCTGCTGGACGCTGTTGATGGTGGTGATGACCTGATTGCGCAGGGCCAACTCGTCGATCTTGAGCGTGCGCTTGTTCACCTGGATGGTCTGGCGCGTCGAGTCGATCCACGAGTTCTTCAAGAGCGGCTGCGTGAGGCTGATCCCCGCATCCGTCGCGTAGTTGAAGCTCGTGAAAGACGATCCGCTGCGACGGACGAGGTCGCCATTGACGGTGACGCGGCCACCGGTGCTCAACTGTTGCGTGAGGCTCGGGCCGTAGCTCTCCGTGTAGCTCTCGCTCGAGATGCCGAAGAGCCGGCTGGCGGGATCAGGCGAGCCGGGCGAAGAGTTGAACCGCTGGGTGGCGTTAAGATTGAACGTCAGGTCGTAGTAGCCGCGCGCGGAGTCCAGGTTGTAGAGATCAATGCTGGGCTGCAGGCGGCGGATTTGGATGTCCAGGTTCTTGTCCAGCGCCATGGCGATGCACTCCGCCAGCGTGATGACCCGCGGCGCGGGCGTGTTCGTCTGGGCGCTGGCGGTGACGGCCAGCGAAAGCGCCGCCAGGCCGGAAAGGACTCGGGTTCGCATGTGCCCGGAGCTTGCGGAATCACCCCGGCTTCGTCAAACAAGCCTTCGTCAGCACACCCCGCCGCCCCTCACGCCGCTGCACGCCGCAGGCGGTCGGCGATGCCGCGCCACTCGGGTGCGTCCGGCGGAGCTTCCACCACGATGCACGCCGCACCTGCCTCGTCGCACCGGTGCAGTTCGGCGTAGAGCGCCCGCGCGTAAGCCTCCGCGTCATGCGGGATGACGCACACCGTCCCGAAGCCGCCGCCGAGCGGAACATGGGTATGTGCCAGCACCCAAGTCGCGCCGGGCGACACGCCCGCTTGAGAAAGTTTCGCCTTCAACTCCGCTTCATCCCGCCAAGTCAGCACCAGCAGCCGCGCCCTCGGTGAGTAATGCTTCGGCAGCATACCCGGACTCCGCAGCGCGCCTTTCCCCATCTCCCATCTCTCATTCCCCATCTGCTCACCCAACGTCGCCGCGAGCGATTCCTCATGGATCATCCCCGGCCGCAGCACGCGCGGCGGGCTCGCAGTCAGGTCCACCACGGTGCTTTCGATGCCGACGTTCGAGTCGCCGCCGTCCACGATGAGCCGCAGCCGGTCACCGAGCTGCTTGCGCACATGCTCGGCGTTGGTCGGAGAAAGCTGGTTGGACAAGTTCGCGCTCGGCGCAGCCAGCGGGAAGCCGCACTCGCGGATGACCGCGCGCATGAACGGATGCTGCGGCCAGCGCACGCCCACGGTGTCGCCGCCCCCCGTGACAAGGTCGGGAATGGAGGTCACGCGCGGCAGCACGATCGTGAGCGGCCCCGGCCAGAACGCCGCCGCCAGCCGCCGCGCCGCTTCCGGCCACTCGCGCACGCAGGCGCGCGCCATGTCGAGCCCGTCCACGTGGACGATGATGGGGTTGTGCGCAGGCCGGCCCTTGAGTTCGTAAATCTTCGCGACCGCCTGTGGATCGAGCGCATTGGCCGCCAGCCCGGAAACCGTATCCGTGGGCCGCGCCACCACCTCGCCCGCGCGCAGCAACTCCGCCGCGCGCCCCACCGCCGCCGCGAACAGCCCGGGCGTGTGCGTGGACAAAACTTCAAGTGAGGCGGAACCGCTCATGCGAAAGCCGCCGCGAGCTTGCGAACTCACCGCCCGCGACGCAACAACTTCGCCCGGGCGATTCGGTGCGGAATCAACTTGCCGGGCCGGGGCGTTCTCCGGCGCAATCGCTCGGTGCTCACTGTGCGCGCGATGCTGCTGACCCTGTTGGCTGGTGCCCTAGCGGGGTTCTGCCAAAGCCCCGGTCTCACGCACACTTCACCCGGCGCGCTGCTGCCGGGCCGGACGCTGGAACTCACTCTCCATGGCGCGAACCTCCTCGGGGCAACGAGTCTTTGGACCGGCTTCGGCGCGAAAGTTCTCGCCGTCAACGCCACCGCTGCCAGCACGACGCAGCTCCAAGTTTCCCTACCTGCCGAAGCACCCGTGGGCATCCATGCCGTGCGGGTCGCTTCGGTGAACGGCGTCTCCAGCCCCGTGCTGCTGATGGTGGACGATCTGCCCAGCGTGGCGGACCGGGGCACCAACACCCGTGCAACCAATGCCCAGTCGCTCGTCTGGCCCGTGGCCGTGGATGGCGCAGCGACAGCGCTCGGCCACAAATTCTACCGCGTCACCGTGAAGTCCGGCGACCGCCTCGCCATCGAGGCCGTAGCCCAGCGGCTCGGCTCGAAGCTGGATCCAGTGGTGCGCCTGCTCGATCTGCGCGGGCGCGAACTCGCCTTCTGCGATGACGAGTCCGGCCTGGGCGGCGATTGCCGGATGGCGCACACCTTCGCGGCCGGTGGCGATTACTTGATCGAACTGCGCGACATCAACTACGGCGGCGGCAGTGACTACCGCTTCCGCCTGCGCGTCGGCGATTTTCCGCTGGCGAACCTGCCATTTCCGGCGGCGGTGAAGGCCGGTGCGAAGGGCGCATTCGCATTCGTCGGCCCGCAGGTGGACAAGCTCCCGCCTGTTCCGGCCACCGCGCCGGCCGACGCCACGCGCCTGGCGCTCGCGGCGAAGTTCCCCGGTGGCAAGTCCTCGGCGTTCGTCTCCGCGCTCGTGACGGACACGGCGGAGTTCGCGGACGCAGAGCCGAACGACTCCGCCGAGACCGCCACGCCGTTCACGCTGCCCGCCGGGTTGAGCGGCCGCTTCCTCAAGCCCAAGGACCGCGACTTCTGGAAGTTCGCCGCGCAGCAAGGCCAGCGCGTGCTCTTCACCGCCCAGACCCGCAGCATCGGGTCCGCGAGCGAGGTGACGTTGCAGCTCCGCGACGCGAAGGGCACGGCCATCGCCAGCTCATCGCCCAGCGATCCCGGCGAAGGCTCGCTGACGAATACGATTCCCGCTGATGGCACCTACTTCCTCGTCGTGGATGAACTCATCCGGCGAGGTGGCCCGCAACACGCCTACCGCGTGGAGGCCGAGCTGCTCATACCCGGCTTCACGCTCGAGACCGAGGTGGAGAAGGTCGAGGCGGCACCCGGCGGCAGTTTCACGGTGAAGGTCAACGTCACGCGCCGTGAGTTCACCGGTCCGATTACGCTCAGCGTCGTCGGTCTGGACGGCATGACGCTTACCGATGACGTCATCAAGGAGAAGGCCACGAGCGGCACGCTCAAGGTGACCTTGCCGGAAGTAGCCGTGCCCGGCTCGCTCACGCACTTCCGCATCGTCGGAAAGGGCCGGGTTGGCGAGCGGGAGGCTCAGGCCATCGTCCGCACGACGCCCGCGCTGAAGAAGCTCTTCCCGGCCTGCTCGGTGCGCGAACTGGACGGCTTCATCGCGCTCGGCGTGCGACTGAAACGGTGATGGAGTGGGCCGCGCTGCGGCGCGGAGCCTACTTCTTCGCCGCGGGCGCGGGCTTGAGGTAGGTGTCGTTGAGCTTGTCGCAGGACCAGAGGAGGCCGCGCGTGACCATGTCGAGGTAGCGCGGGTCGCCGACGGTGGCGTTGTTGTGGCCCAGCGTGCTGCTGAACACGCGCGTCTTGCCGTAAAGGTTGCCCCAAGTGACGACGGACTCGACTTCCTTGTCGGGGCCTTCCTTCTGCTTGATGACTTGCTTGCCCTTCATCAGCGGAATGGCAGTGGGGAAGATTTTGATGTTGTTGTAGAGCTCCTCGTTGACGGTGGTCCAGCCGGAGAGGGGCTTGGTGATGGGGTGGTTCTGGTCCACGATGGTCACCTGGATCGGCACCTGCGGACCGTGGGCGTTGGACTGGATGCCGAGGAGATCGAACCAGAGGGCATCGGGCGTGCCCGGCATGACGGGGCTGCGGAACTCGCCCACGCGGTAGCTGTGCATGGCGCAATGGAGGTTCACGGCGGCGACGCCAGCCTTGTGCGCGGCGAGGATGTTCTTCACGTAGTCCACGTCCTTCACATCGGCGGAGCACTCGTCGTGGATGATGACGTCGTAGCCCTTGGCCCAGTCGGGCTTCTCATACTTCTCGAACTTGGCCCGGGTGGACTTGTCGGGTTTCTGCTGCGCGTCCACGGCGACGACGTAGTCCACCTCGACGTGTGCGCGGGCTTCCAGGCCTTCCTTCAGGATGATGGGCTGCATCGCGTAGTCGTGGCAGCAACCGCCGGCGATGATGAGGGCGCGCAGCGGCTTGGGCGCGGCAGCGTGGACACTGGTGAGCGCCGCAAGGGCAAGGAGGCTGGCAAGAAGTCGTTTCATAGGTCGCGATTCGAGCACAATGGACGCCTCGGAGCGAAGCGGAAATTCACGGCCAAGGCGGGCCGTGTCAGAGTGTGTGGCCGAGCGCCGAGCGCGTGCAGGTGGGATTGCGATCCAGCCGCTGGAGCGTGTAAGTGCCACGCGACGGGCAAACTGGCATCCGGGTCTTGCCGAAGTAGGCCCGGATTTGCCCGACTGTGGGGGTGGCCGTGGGCTGCTGTTTGTTTTCGAAGCCCCACTGTTGCTTGGTCTGGTCAAGGAGCGTGAGATTCTTGATGCAGGCCTTCTGCTGGGCGGTGTCGCGGGCTCTGGCGAAGTTCGGCAGCGCGATGGAAGCCATGATGCCGATCACCGCCACCACGATCATGATCTCCACGAGAGTGAAGCCGCGTGTCCGGGTCTGGCCTTCGCCAGTAGGGATGATGCGTCGCGTATGCAAGCAATGCCGGCCAAACTTGCTGCCCCTAAAAACCAGCAGTGCGTCTGCCCGTAGGTGATGCTCAGGGTAGCAGGCATAGTGACGACCTCAACCGGATTTTCCCTGAGCAGGCTTTGGAAAGCCTCCGCCGGGCCTTTGCCCTTGCCAAGCAGGGAAGCCATTCCTACCGTCCGCCGCATGGATTCGCAGTTGGCGCAATACGTGCCCGTCCTGTTTCTCCTCCTCGTGGCCCTCGCCATTGCCGGCGGCATCCTCGTGCTCTCGGAAATCGCCGGGCGCGTCTTCAACCGCAAGATCGCCGCCCGCACCACGCAGGTGAAAGACATCCCCTACGAATGCGGCATGCTCCCCATTGGCGAGGGCAGCACCCGCCTCTCCGTGAAGTTCTACCTCGTGGCGATGCTCTTCATCCTCTTCGACATCGAAGTCGTGTTCCTCTACCCGTGGGCCATCGTCTATCGCGAGCAGCTCGCCCAAAACGCCGCGCTCATCCTTGGCTCCATGGCGTCCTTCGTCGGCATCCTCTTCGTCGGCTACCTCTACGCGCTGCGCAAAGGCGCGTTTGATTGGAAGAGCTGAGTGAAATGCGGAATGCGGAATGCGGAATCCCTGCCGGGCCATGCGCCCGGCTTTTTCGTCACAGGCTGACCGACTGAAAACTAATGAATAACCACTAATCACTGCCCCTCTCCCATGACTCCCAACATCAAATTCGGCACCTCTGGTTGGCGCGGCCTCATCGCGCGCGACTTCACCTTCGACGGCGTCCGCCTCGCGACGCAGGGCATCGCGGACTATTTGAAATCTGAAATTTTAAATCCCAAATCTCCCATCGCGAAGCGCAAGCCCGTCGTAATCCTCGGCCACGACACGCGCTTCCTCGGACGCGAGTTCAGCCTCGCCGTCGCCGAAGTGCTCACCGCCAACGGCCTCACCTGCCTGCTCTGCCAGCGCGACGCCCCCACGCCCGTCATCGCGCACACCATCCGCGCCCGCAAGGCCATCGGCGGCATCAACATGACGGCCAGCCACAACCCGGCGGAATATCAGGGCCTGAAATTCTCCACGTTCAACGGCGCGCCCGCGACCGCCGAAGTCACCAAACAAGTCGAGGCGAACATCGCCAAGCGCCAGGCCGAAGGCTGGACCTTCAAGGCCGCCGTCGTCGGCACGTTCGCGTGCAAAACGATCAATCCGCAGCCCGATTATTTTAAGCAGATCCGCAAGCTCATCGACTTCGCCGCGATTCGGAAGGCGAAGCTCAAGATCGCCGTCGAGCTGATGTATGGCACCGGACGCGGCTACCTCGACACGCTGCTCGAAGAGGACGGCGGCGCGAAAATCACGCGCTTCCACAACGAGCTGAACCCGCTCTTCGGCGGCCATCATCCCGAGCCGGACGCGCACGGCATGGAGGAAGTCGCGAAGTTCGTGCTCGCGGGCAAGGCGCAGTTCGGCCTCGGCCTCGACGGCGACGCCGACCGCTTCGGCGTCGTGGACAAAAGCGGCGCGTGGCTCACGCCCAACCAGATTCTCGCGCTCGCCCTCTATCACCTGAAAAAAAATCGCGGCTGGACTGGCGCCGTCGTGCGCACCGTGCCCACGAGCCACCAAGTCGATGCCGTTGCGGAACTGCTCGGCGTGAAACTTCACGAGACGCCCGTGGGCTTCAAATACATCGGCGCGCTGATGGAATCCGAGCCGATCATCGTCGGCGGCGAAGAAAGCGGTGGCCTCTCCGTGAAAGGCCACGTGCCCGAGAAGGACGGCGTGCTCGCCTGCCTGCTCATGGCCGAACTCGTCGCGACCGAGAAAAAATCGCTTGGCCAGATTTTGAAGGCGCTGGAAAAGCAGACCGGCGAATTCCACACCACCCGCATCAACGTCAAAATCAACCCCGAGACCAAAGACGCGCTCCTCGGCAAATTGAAATCCGGCCTCGCCGACGTCGGTGGAATTCCCGTCGAGAAATTCATCACCACCGACGGCTTCAAATTTCTTCTCCCCAACCGCGAATGGGTCGCCTTCCGCGCCAGCGGCACCGAACCCCTCATCCGCTGCTACATCGAGGCCAAGTCCGCCAAGCAGATGAAGAAGCTGGAGACGGCCTGCCGGAAGCTGCTGGCGTAAGCCAGTGTTCTTCAGAGCTGAGGGAGCAACGGCCGCAGCGCTTCCTCCAGCCGTTCCGCGATCCGGGCGTAGCCTTGGTCATTCGGGTGGATCTGGTCGGCCATCAGGCTGGGGGTGAAGAGGATGCCATCGAGGATGTTAGGCACGAGGAGGACGCGCTTGGTCTTCGCCAGTTGCTCGAAGCGTTTCGCGTTCTTGTCGGACAGGCCCACGCTGCGCACGCCGAGGAGGACGACGAAGGTGCCGGTCGTGTGGAAGCGGTCAATCATGGCGGCGAGATTCGCGAAGGTCTCGTCCGCCGGCATGCTGCGAAACGAGTCGTTGCCGCCGAGGCAGAGCAGCGCAACACGCGGCTGAAGTTGCAGGGCCTGGTCGAGCCGCGCGAGGCCGTCGGCGGTCGTGTTGCCGGAGATGCCGAGATTGCGGATCTTCAGGCCGAGGCGCTTGGCCAGTCGCGCAGGATAATCCCCGCCCTCCTCGGCACCGTAGCCCTGTGTGAGGCTGTCGCCGAACGCCGCCCACTCGCCGCGCGCCGGCGGAGGAAGGTTGGCGTAGCCCGCGCCCCGGCCCGGGCGCAACCAGAGCCAGCCGCCGCCGCACAACAGCAGCGTCAGCAGGAGCAGCCAGTGTCGGCGTCGCATGGCTGGCTATGGTTCCGGCGCGCCGTTGTCGCCCTGCTGCTTCATCCACGCAGCGAGCCGCTCACGAAGCGCGGCGACGCGGTCGCGCTGCGCCGGGTCGGCGATGAGATTGTTAAGCTCAAACGGATCGGCCTGCGTGTCGTAGAACTCCTCGCGTTCGTGGCGTTCGATGGTTTGCACGAGCTTCGCGGCCGCGGCGTTGGTCTGGGCGGCGGCGATCCACGTGGAATACACGTCGCCGTGGCTGTCGGGGATGTCCATGACCTTGGTGAAGTGCGTGGTCCAGCGGTTCTCCGGGTTCAGATTTAGGATGAACTTGTAGCGGTCACCCCGCACCGCGCGCTGCGGGAAGATGTTCATCACGCCGTCGCGCGTGTGGCTGGCAAAGATGAAGTCGCGATGGAACTTGGTTTCGCCCAGCAGGACGCGCTTGAAGCTCCGGCCATCCAAGTCCGCCGTAACTGGCCCGCCCGCCAGTTCAATGAACGTGGGCAGCACGTCCACGAAGGACAGCATGGCTTCATTCACCGCGCCGGGCTGGAGCACGCCGGGCCAGCGCGCGAGGAAGGGCACACGCAAGCCGGTGTCGTAGCAGGTCCACTTGCAATGCGGCCACTCGGGGCCTTGATCGGCGGTGTAGAGGAACAGCGAGTTCGTCGCGAGGCCGTGACGGTCGAGTGAGGCCATCACTTCGCCCACCCGCCCGTCCACCGTGGTGATGTCCTGATAATAATTGGCGAGTGCCGAACGGGTCTTCGGCGTGTCCACCATGATGGGCGGAAGTGAGAGCTTCGCCGGGTCGTAGATTTTGTTTTTCTCCCAGACGACGTGCGGGCCGTTGTCGGCCAGGATGAGGCAAAGCGGCTGGTCCGGGTGATCGCGCCGGTGCGCGGCGAGGAAGGCGTCGACCTTCGCGGGATCGAGGCCCTCCGCACGATAGACGCGGCGGTTGGCGGGGTTGCGTGGCAGCGTGGCCTCCAGCACCTCCACCGGAAACACAGACTCGGGCTTGATGTGCGATTTGTTGGCCAGCACGACGCGGTAGCCGAGCGGCTGGAGGTAATGCGGCAGCGTGCGCACGTCTGGCCGGCAGGCGGTGTGGTTGCCCATGAGACCGTTGCGCGCGGGATACAGACCGGAATACATCGCCGCCCGCGACGGCGCGCAAGTGGGCGACGCGGCGAAGACCCGGGTGAAACGCGTCCCCTGCGTGGCGAGCCGGTCGAGGTTCGGCGTGCGGATGGCGGCGTTGCCGTAACAACCGAGGACGTCCACGCCGTGGTC
>JBJTAU010000590.1:0-10290 GCA_046090965.1 Limisphaerales bacterium
GTGCCTGCTGGGCGTGCTCGCCGGCGTGTGGCTGCGCCGCGATGACTTCTGCGACAAGTGGAAGGTCATCTACCTCCTGAGCGCCGGCGCGCTTGCGGTAATCGCGGGCTTCGCGTGGGGGATGTCCTTTCCCGTCGTGAAGAAAATCTGGACCTCGAGCTTCGTGCTCGTGGCGGGCGGCTACAGCGCGCTGCTGCTGGCCGCGTTCTACCAAATCGTGGACGTGTGGAAGCGTCGCGACTGGTGCCAGCCCTTCGTCTGGATCGGCATGAACTCCATCACCATCTACGTGGCGAGCAACCTCCTCCAGTTCCGCACCATCGCGACGCGGCTCGTCGGCGGCGATGTGAAGAAGGCGCTCGACGCGAACCTCGCCGACGGCGCGGGCAACTTGCTGGTGGCGCTGGTGGGCTTTGCGCTCATCTTCTGGTTCGTGCGGTTTCTCCACCGCCGGCAGATTTTCCTGCGGCTGTAACTTTCAGGGCGCGGCCTTCATGCTACACCATCACCAGTTGGTGGAAGCGCAAACTGCGTTGCAGCCGACTCAGGAGCCTCCGAAACCACGAGGCGGTCTCGGCAGATGACTGGCGGCGGTGGAAAGCTCGCGAAACTGAATCCTTCGGCGGTAGGGATGCCGCCGCCCTCAACCTTCGCGCCGGAAACTCTCCGCGAGTTCCGCCGGCGAAACCGTCGCCGTGCCGACCTTGCCCACGACCACACCCGCCGCGTGGTTCGAGAAGATCGCTGCCTCGACCGGCGACGCTCCGGCCGCGACCGCCAGCGTGAACGAAGCAATGACGGTGTCACCTGCGCCGGACACGTCGAAGACCTCGCGGGCGACGGTTGGGATGTGGAACGGCTTTTGGCCGCGCTGGCAGAGCAGCATGCCCAAGTCACCGAGCGTGATGAGCAGCAGCGCGGGGCTGAGTTCCATCAGGAGCGTCTCGGCCACGCGCATGAGGTTCACGTCCTTGAGCGGGTCGGCGCTGCGCGTGCCATCCGACACCCCGGCAAGCTCAAAGGCCTCCCGGCGGTTAGGCGTGAGCAGCGAGAGGCCGGTGAGACTGAGTTCGTGAACTGGCTTGGGATCAAGACTCAGCCATACACCACGCGCTCGGCAGAGCTGGCGCAGACCGTCGAGCAAGGCTTGGCTGACAACGCCTTTGCCGTAGTCGCAAACAATCACGGCGTCGGTGCCGGTCAGGTCGCGCTCTATGGCGGCCAGCAGACGCGCCGTGTCTCGCTCGTCCACCGGCGCCCGCGTCTCGCGGTCCACGCGGACAATCTGCTGCTGATGGGCGATGATGCGGGTCTTGACGCTGGGGGTGCGCGCGGGGTTGGGGAGCAGGCCCGCGCAGGTGATGTCTTGTTCGGTAAGGAGCTCGCGCAGCTTGCGGGCGGAGTCGTCGCGGCCCACGTGGCCGAGCAGTTCGGTGCGCGCGCCGAGCGTGTGGACGTTCCGCGCCACGTTGGCCGCGCCGCCGGGCATGAAGCTCTCGCGGTCGAACTCGACGACGGGCACTGGCGCCTCCGGCGAGATGCGGCCCACATGGCCCCAGATGTATTGGTCGAGCATCACGTCGCCGACGACGAGGACACGGGCGCGGGCGCAGCCGGCGATGAGTTCATCAAGCCGCCCCGGGACGATGAAAGGTGGTTTCATGGAGCGCGTCGAAAGCGATTAGGCACCCGCCTTGCGCGCGCTCCCGCCGGCGGGCCGACGAAATACTTCCAGCGAAGTGATGGCGTTTAAAGCCACAAACTCGTAGGTCCACTCAGCGGTCCACAGAAAAATCTCCCGGTGACTGGGCGAAAAAGCGACAAAGTCGGGATGCTTCACAGAAAGAGAGCGACCATCCGTCAGATGCAGGACGAACGGCTTAAAGGTGGCTACATTCAGGTGGGATTTGATCGCATCCGTTGTCATGCCGGAATGATGCCAGCCTCAAATCGCTAGTTCAAGAACCCCGTCAGCGGACTCGTCGCACTGGCGGTTGCCTGCGGCGCACCGAGGCCAACCTCAAACGCCGCGCGCCCCGCTTCCACCGCCTGCTTGAAGGCGACTGCCATGCGGTTCGCGTCGCGCGCGACGGCGATGGCGGTGTTTACCAGCACGGCGTCGGCGCCAAGTTCCATCGCCTCCGCCGCATGACTAGGCGCGCCGATACCGGCGTCCACGACCACGGGCACCGTGGCCTGCTCGAGGATAATGCGGATCTGGTCGCGAGTCTGGAGACCACGATTCGAGCCAATCGGCGAGCCGAGCGGCATGACGGTGGCGGTGCCGACTTCCTGTAAGCGCTTCGCCAGCACGGGATCGGCGTTGATGTAGGGCAACACGGTGAAGCCTTCTTTCACCAGCACCTCGGCCGCCTTGAGCGTCTCGATGGGATCGGGCAGCAAATAGCGCGGGTCGGGATGGATTTCGAGCTTCACCCACTTGGGCAGGCCGGCCGCGGCGGCGAGGCGCGCGAGGCGGACGGCTTCCTCGGCGTTCATCGCGCCGCTGGTGTTGGGCAGCAGCAGGTAACGCTTTGGATCAATGAACTCGAGGATGTTCGCGAACGGGTCCTTCTTTCCGCTCAAGTCCGCGCGCCGCAGTGCGACCGTGACCATCTCCGTGCCGCTGGCGGCCAGCGCGTCGCGCATCGCCTCGGGCGACGGGAACTTGCCGGTGCCTAAAATGAGCCGCGAACGGAACTCGCGGCCGGCGATGACCAACGGGCGGGAAGCCAGACTCATGCGCGGGGGAAAGTAGGCGTCGCGCCGCGTCGCGTCCAGCGCGCTCCATGCGCTCAGGGTTGCAACGTCAGCGTGACCTGCCGCACGTCCATCACGCTCGCGCCGGGACTCTCCCGCGCGCGCAAGGTCAGCAGGCCGCGGCCCTTTTCCAGGCGGACCGTGCCGAGCTTCAACGGGCGGAACTCCTTCATCTGCGACTCGCCGGCGGGCCGCGTGATGGTGTCTTGGTTTGTGTAGAGCGGCGGGTTCCAGACGGCGGGGATCTTGCCGGTGACCTTACTGGTGTTGTGGCTCAACTCGATCGTCGCGCCTGCATCAGCGGCGGTATGGAGAATGGTCACGTCGTAGCTGCCCGCCGTGGCGACGTCCACGTCCCAAGTGATTTTGTCGTCGGTGGATTTCCAGTTCACGAAGTAGGAGCAGTTGGGCGCGCCCGCGCTGCGCTTGACGCCGCCGTGCGCCACGCCGTCGCGCGCGGGGAGCGGGGTCCAAGGGAACTTCACGCCGCCTGCGCCGACCGGATACGGCCGGTCGTCGGGCGGCAGGCCACCGCCCTTGGCCTTGCCCTTCGCGTTCGGAGCAGGCGCGTCGGACCGGCCAAGCACATCCTTGCGCCAGTCGGCGACGACGGCGGCAAACTTCCCGGCGATTTCAGGCTTCTCGGCGGCGATGTTTTTGGTCTGACCAGGGTCGGCGATCATGTCGAACAACTCACCGGCATTGCTGAAGCGGAATTGTTGCGAGCGCACGCTGACGTTGCCGTTCTGGTGGGAGAAAATCATGCGGTCCTGCCCAAGGACCGTTTTGTTTTGGAGCAGCGGCGAGAGGTCGCGACCATCCAGCGGCTTGTCCCCGACGCGCTTCACGCCCGCCATCGCTGTGAGCGTGGGAAGCAGGTCAATCGCCCCGGCAATCTCCTTCACCACCGTGCCGGGCTGGATGCCGCCGCCCGGCCACCGGATGAAGAAGATCGAGCGCACGCCGCCCTCGTCGGTCGAGCCTTTGCGGCCCTTCATGCCGCCGTTCCAACGCCACGAATTCGGGCCGTTGTCGGAGAAGTAGATGACGATGGTGTTGTCCGCCAGTTTGAGTTCGTCGAGGCGTTTGAGCACGCGGCCCACGTTCCAGTCGAGGTTCTCCACCATTGCCAGCGCGCAGCGCGTCTCGGGCAACGTCTCCTTGTCACCGTCCTGGCTGCGCATCGGGATGGGCGCGTCCTTCTGCTTTTGCCAGAACTTGTCCGGCACGGCCCACGGCGAATGCGGCGTGTTGAAGGGCACGTAGCAGAAAAACGGCTTCGCCTTGTTCCGCTCGATGAACCCAAGTGCGTGCTCCGTGAGGTCGTCCGCAATGAAGCCCTTGCCACGAACCAGCTTCCCGTTCTGCTCCAGCGGCGGGTCGAAGTATTCGCCCCAGTGGCCGGAGGTGAAACCGTAGTATTCGTCGAAGCCGCGCGCGTTCGGATGATACGGCCACTGCGAGCCGTTGTGCCATTTGCCAAACGCTCCGGTCGCGTAACCCGCCGCCTTGAACGCGTCGGCCAGAGTTTTCTCATCCACGTTCAGCCGCTCCTGCCCGGTCGAGACGCCGCGCACGCCGCCGCGCGGATGGTAGCGGCCCGTGAGGAATTCCGCGCGCGTCGGCGCGCAGACGGAGCAGACGTAGAAGCGGTCAAGCGTCGCGCCCGCGCGCGCGAGCGAGTCAATGTGCGGCGTCTTGAGGTTGGCGTTGCCGTTGACCGAGTAGTCGCCCCAACCAGAGTCGTCAGCGAGGAAGATGACGAGGTTGGGGCGTTTGGCAGAGTCCGCAGCGAATGTGTTTCCGAGATGAAGCCACAGGCCTGCGAGCAGAAACAGTCGGAGGAAGGAATTCCGGTTCATAGGTGAATGCATTGCGCATTTTAGCCCGCAGGCCACTGCCGGGCGAGACAGAATCGTCCGAACCGCTGCAGAACCACGCTACGCCAGTTCGAAACCGGGAATCCCCACCCCGCTGCTGGAGCCGAAGCTGTTCACTTCCGCGCCCAGCCGGCGGAGGAACTGCACGTAGAGGTTGCTCAGCGGCGGGTTCTTCTTCGGGTCGAAGGCGAGATGCTGGCCGTGCCGGAAGCCGCCGCCCGCGACGATGATGGGCAGGTTCTTGTTGTCGTGGCTGCTGGCGTTGCCGAGGTTGCTGCCGAACATCACGATCGTGCGGTCCAGCAGCGTGCCGCCTTCCTCGCGCGTGTTCTTGAGCTTGCCGAGCAGTTCGCCGAAGAGCCGCATCTGCTCCAGTTCCACGACCTTCAACTCGGCGAGCTTGGCCGGGTCCTGGCCGTGGTGCGAGAGATTGTGCCAGTCCTGCGTAACGCCCGCGATGACCGGCACCGCGTTGAGGCCATTCAGCGCGAAGGTGATGAAGCGCGTCGAGTCCGTCTGCAGCGCGAGGTGCATCAGGTCAATCATCAGCCGCACGCGCGCGGGAACTTCCACGGAGCTGTTGATGTCCGTCGGCGGCTTGGCGTCCACCTTCGGCTTCGGGCGGCGCGCCCAATCCTGCGCCTTCACCAGCCGCTGCTCCACTTCGCGGACGGAAGTGAAATACTCGTCGAGTTTGTCGCGGTCTGTCTGGCCGAGGCCGCGCGCGAAGTCCTTCGCCTCCGCGTTGACGGTGTCCATGATGCTCTAGCCCTGCTTGAGCCGCTGCACTTGCGCGTAGATCACGGACGTCGTGCAGTCCACGAACATGCTCTTGAACACGCGGGAAGGCCGTTCGTCCGCCGGGATCGGCACGCCGCTGCGGGTGAAGGAGAGCCCGCGGCTGGACGACGACGCGAGCGAAAGCGAACCGAAGCGTGTGTCCGGCACGAGCTTCTCAATGGCGTATTGGTCGAGCGAGATGGTGTTCTTGAAATTGTCCGCGCGCGGGTGGGGAGCAGACGTGAGGTAACACAGTTCCGCCGGATGCCCGCCGTCCACCTCGGGGTGCGACAGGCCAGAGAAGACGGTGAAGTCGCTGCGGTGGTCCTTGATGGCTTCGAGATACGGCGTCAGCGCGTAGTCCTTGCCCGCCTGCTCAGGAATCAGGTTCGGCGTGTGCAGGCCGAGGGTGGTGTTGATGCAGATCATCCGGCGCGGCGGTTGGGCGGCGGCGGCGCGCGCGCGGAGCGGCGACATCACTTCGAGCAACGGCAGCGCGAGCGTGACTCCGGCACCCCGGAGAAAGGTGCGCTTTCATGGCTTGGTTGGACTAAGGACGACCGTGTTTATTCTTCAACCAGCGCAGGGCGTCCAGCTCGCCGTTGAGTTTCAGCCGGTCAAAATAAATGAGCACCTCCTGGGGAGGCAGGTTGTCGAGCAGGGAATCGAACTGGGTCGCGTCGCGAATGGCCTGCCGCTGGGCATCCAGTTCCGTCAGCCGGCCGCCGGCGGTGCGGCCATCGCCCAAGGGTGAGTCCGGAGCCTGACCAGAGAGAAACTTCTTCTCGATGGCGATGCCGACCAATTCACTGATGAGCGTGCGGCCCGGCTGTCCTTCCAACTGCGCGGCCAGGTTCATCCCGAGCTGGCCCACGGCGCGCGCGGAAGCTGCGTCTCCGACTTGTGCGTATTGCTGTTGCAAGCCAAGCACCTGATTGGCCAGGTCACGCAACGCCTGGAGGTGGGGCAGTTGCACGCCAAACGTGCCGGCGGCCTTGGCCTCGAGTGGGTCATACCCGGCGGAGAGAAAGGCTTCCTCGGCGCTTTGCATGTGGTCGAGGGTGTAGTCCTGAAGCCGGTTCTTGGAATTGGCCTGGAGCAAATCCTTCACGGCCTCATCGGTCTGCCCCGACTTGAAGCGGTCCAAGGCCGACAAATAATCACCGAGAGGATTGTCCCGTGCGAGCTGCCGGAAGGCATCCAGCGCCTGACGCCGTTCCTCCGGCGTCTCGCCCCGCATGGCGAGATCGAATCGCGCGCGCGGGTCGTTCGGAAATTTCTCGACCGCCTCCCGCAGCAGGGTCACGTCGCCCACAGCGCGGGAAGCGGCCAGCAAACTTTCCGCGCTGCGTTTGTTCTGGCGCAGAAAAATATCCAGTTGTTCCCGGGTGAGCTTGGGAAGTTCCTCGCCGCGCAGGAACTTGGCGAGGGAGTTGGTCGCACTCTCGATGGGAGCCTCGGGTTTCGTCGGCGAAGGCGGCAAGCGAGGTGCCGGAAGCCGGGGACGGGCGGGCTCGCGTGCCAGCGCTGGCAACCCGGCCGTCGCACCGGCCGTCGGCTCAGTGACCACCGGCGTTGGCGCGGGCGGCACGGGGGTTGGCCGGACAGCGAGCCAGAGCCCCGCGGCGATCGCCACCACCACGGCGAGTAGCGCAATGCCACGGCTCATAACCGTTTTCGGACCAAGTCGAGGGATGGTTCAGTCATGCTAAAGCTCACTTGTTCCGGAACAACTCGCTCGCCACGACGGCGTGAACCAGCGAGCGCAGGCCGTAATCCGTCGGCTTCACCTCCGCCAGAATCTTGTCCACCGCCGCGTGGTCGCCGAAGCCCACGGGCTGGCCGGTGGCGTAGGTGACGAGTTTCTCGGAGGGGTTCCGCGCAATCCGCTCGGGGTGCGCGAGCAAGAGTTGCTTGAACTCTCCGATAGTCGCGAACTTCCGGCCGTCCGTGAGTTCATCGCCGGCCTCCACGGCGCGGCCCTCGCCGTATTGCCACGCGGCGAGATACTTCGCCAGCGGACCGACGCGGTTGTTGACCCATTGCTTCCGATCCGTCGCGGCGATGCGATACTTCTCCCGCCAGCCGCCGATGACGTCGTAGTTCTCCAGCGCGAAGCCTGGCGGATCAATCCGAGCGTGACAGCCGGCGCAATTCTCCGTCGCGCGATGCTTCGCGAGCTGGTCGCGGATCGTCGTCGCGCCGCGAATGTCCGGTTCGATCGCGGGCACATTCGGCGGCGGTGGCGGCGCGGGTTTCCCCAGCATGTGATCCAACAGCCACACGCCGCGCAGCACGGGCGACGTGCTCGTGCCGTTCGCCGTGACCTTGAGCACGCTCGCGTGGGTGAGCACGCCGCCGCGATGCCACTCGGGTTTCAGCGCGACCTTGCGGATCGCGACGCCATGCACGTCCGGGATGCCGTAGTGCCGCGCGAGCCGGCCGTTGAGCATCGCGAAGTCCGAGTCCACGAAGTTCTTCACGCTGAGGTTTTCCTTGAGCAGCACCTCGAAGAACGCGTGCGTCTCGCCCACCATGCTGCGTTGCAGCCACTCCTCAAACTCGGGATACAACTGTTTGTCGGGCGTCGTCGCCGCGATGTCGCGCAGACTGAGCCACTGCCCCGTGAAGTTCTCGGTGAACGCCTTCGCCTTCGGGTGTTTCAGCATCCGCTCGACTCGCGCGCGCAACACGTCGGATTTGCGCAACTCACCTTTCGCCGCGAGCGCCAGCAGCGCGTCGTCCGGCATCGTGCTCCAGAGGAAATACGCCAGCCGTGACGCCAGCGCGTGATCGTCCAGCGGGCCGGTCGGCTCGCGAAAGTAGAGGAATTTCGGCGAGGTCAGCACGGCCTTGTAACCCGCACGCAACGCCGACTCAAACGGTTGCTTCATCTCCAGCGCATTCGCCATGACGGCGACGAACGGCTTCACTTCCTCCTCACCCACGGGCCGCCGGAACGCGCGCGGCAGGAAGGCCCGCAGCAGTTTCTCCGCATCCGCGAGCGTGCCCGCTTTCGGGTCCACGTCGCCAAAGACCCGCCGGTAACTCTCCGTCGGCCACGTCTCGGGGAACGGCCCCTCGACTTCCATCCAGTGAATCTTCAGCCCCGGGCCGGGATACTCGGGCATGTTCTTGTGATTCAGATACACGAACGGCAGCGCCACGGGCGTGACCTTGATCGTGTCGTTCTTCGCACCGAGCTGCTCCTCGAACTCGATGACCGTCGGCTGCGGGCCGGGCGGCGCGTCGAAGTAGCCGGCGTGCCGCGAGAAATTCCCGCTCACGACGAAGTTCCCGAGCCAGACGGACATCGCCAGCGGGGTCGGGGAATTGTGCGCCGACGCCGCGATGCGGAACTTGTAGCGGCCGGGCGCGGGCGCCTTGAACTTCCGCAGGTCGCTCGCGGAATCGCCGCTGCTGCGGAAGAGGATCACGCCGTCGTCCTGCTGCCACACGCCCGCGACAAACCACGTCGGCAACGAGTCGTAGAGGTTGAAGCGCTCCTTCGTGCTCTCGAGCTTATGCACCGGCGCGACCGCCGCGTTGAGCGCGACCTCGGCCGCGTCGAGATAGCGCTCGATGAGCACGGGCGACACATTGAGCGCCGCGCCCACGTTGTCAAAACCCTGTGCCACCGCGTCCTCCGGCAACATCTCCTTCACCATCACGCTCACGCCGAAGAGGTCGTTGACCGTGTTCTCGTATTCCACGCGATTGAGCCGGCGCGACACGGTGCGGCCCGCTGCGCGATGCTGGGCGGAAGCCGCGTCCAGCCGCGCGTTCAACTGCTTCACGAAAGCCTGCGTCGCGGCGGCAGCGGGACGCACCTCCTTCTTCGGCGGCAGTTCGCCCGACTGGGTGCGCGTCATGACCTCGCGCCAGCGCTCGAACACACTGGGCTTGCTGAAATCCGTCTCCAACTGATCGAGCCGCAAATCGCCTTTCACCTTCTCCGGCCCGTGGCAGCGCAGGCAATGCTCCTTGAGGAACGCCGCACTCGTCGCGTCCAGCGGCGCAGGTGCACCCGGCAACGCGGGTGCCAGCGCGGCCAGCAGCACGGCGGGCAGCAGATGGAACTGCGATCGGAGTCGGTGGAGACAGGTGAGCATTGCGCGGCGCGTTGGACGCAGACAGCAGGCGAAATCTTGAGCTTCCATCGCGAGTGTGCGGCTTCCTCGGGCTGGGCGAGGCTACTGCACCAGCCACCAACCGCCCACCAGCACCGCCGCCAGCGAGCAGCCGGCCAACATCCGCTGATACGCTTGCGCGCTGCTGGCGGCCAGACTTCGCGCCGACAGGCCGACCAGCGAGGAGAACAGCACCATGGCCGCAACCGTTCCGAGGCCATATGCGCTGAGATACCACACCGCCTCAGTCATCGTGGGAAACGCCAGCGCCGGCAACACGCCGAGGAAATGTGAACTGCCCGCCACGCCGTGCAGCGTGCCGACCGCGAACGCCGCGTGCGTGTGCCGATGCTCCACGCCGCCCTCGTGCGAGTGCGCTCCCGCCCCATCGTGCGCGTGGATGTGGACGTGCCGCCGGCCGTTGTGCTCGTGCTCGTGCGTGTGGACGCGCTGGCTCAACGCCCGTCGCACACCCCACAGGCCAATGCCGATGAGCGCCACGCCCACGAGCCGTTCGCCCCATGAGGAAATCGCGTCCAGCGGAAGCCAGTCGCGCAGCGCCAGCGAGAGGAGGCCGATGAACAAAACCCCGCCCGCGTGCCCCACGCCCCAGCGCAGGCCGATGGTCCACGCCTGCCGCCGCGACTCCACCGCGACGGGAGCGACCGCCGCCAAATGGTCCGGCCCCGAGACGACGTGGATCGCCCCGGCCACCAGACCCGTGAGACCGGAAATCATGC
>JBJTAU010000591.1:0-5971 GCA_046090965.1 Limisphaerales bacterium
TCTCCGCACCGCATGGCCATCGCCATTGATCTCTCCGGCAAGGTCGCGCTCGTCACGGGCGCGTCGCAAGGCATCGGCGCGCAGTTGGCGCGGACATTCCACGCGGCGGGCGCGACGGTGGTGTTGAATCATCCCGACGTAGGCCGCACGCGCGCGGACGCCGAGCAGTTGGCCGCGGAATTGAATGCCTTGCGCCCCACCAGCGCGCTGGTGCTCGCGGCGGACGTGGCCGACGCCGAAGCCGTTCGCGCGATGATGCAAGCGGTGCAGCAGCAGTTCGGCGGCCTGGATTATCTCCTCAACAACGCCGCGATCCTCCGTGACCGCACGATCGCGAAGATGTCGCTCGACGAGTGGCAGGCGGTCCTGGATGTGAACCTCACGGGCGTCTTCCACTGCTGCAAGTTCGGCCTCGAAGTCATGCGCGACGATGGCGCGATCGTGAGCATGGGCAGCATCGCGGCCATCCAAGGCTTCTTCGGTCAGGCGAACTACGCAGCCGCCAAGGCCGGCGTGCAGGCGATGATGCGCGTGCTCGCGCGCGAGGCCGCGCGCCGGGGCATTCGCGCCAACGCCATCGCGCCCGGCGTGGTGGACACCGCGATGGCCGCGACGATCCCCGAGTCCGTGCGCGCCGAGATGCTCAAGAACATCCCGCTCGCCCGCCTCGGCACGACCGAGGAAATCGCGCACGTCGCGCTTTTCCTCTGCTCGCCGCTCGCCAGCTATGTCAGCGGCCAGACCATCGAGGTCAACGGGGGCTGGCGCGGCTAACTTTTGAGCCACAGATGGACACAGATGGGACACAGATGAATCAGGAAGGTAGGAACACAGGAATGGAACCGCCATCGAGTGGTCGCGCTTGTTTTCTGCCTTCCTGCTTTCCTGATTCCAGTGCCTGTCTTCCTCATCTGTGTTTCATCTGTGTTTCATCGGTGGCTAACGAACCCAGCCGCCTCGCATGAGAGCGGCGGCCCGCATCGTCTCCGCTGCCGAGGCGGTGGCCGCGATTCCCTCTGGGGCGACGGTCGCCATCGGGGGCTTCGTCGGCGCGGGGCACCCGGAGATGCTCTCTGCCGCGTTGGAACGCCGCTTTTTGGAGAGCGGTTCGCCGCGCGATCTCACGCTGTTCTACTGCGCCGGCCAAGGGGACCGAGGTGAACGGGGTCTGAACCATCTCGCGCACCCGGGCCTCGTGCGGCGCGTGATCGGTGGCCACTGGAACCTGGCACCCAAGCTGGGCCGGCTTGCGTTGGCGAATGAGATCGAGGCCTACAACCTCCCCCAAGGCGTCCTCTGCGTGCTGCTGCGCGAGATCGCCGCGAAGCGACCCGGCGTCTTCACGCGGATCGGGATGAACACCTTCATTGACCCGGTCAACGGCGGCGGCCGGCTCAACGCGCGCACGACCGAGCCGCTGGTGGAGCGCGTCTCGCTCGATGGCGAGGACTGGCTGCGCTACCGCACGTTTCCCGTCACTGTCGGTCTCATCCGCGCCACGACCGCCGATGCGCGCGGCAACCTCACGCTGGAGCGCGAGGCGCTCATCGGCGAAGTGCTGCCCATCGCGCAAGCCGCGCGCAATCACGGCGGCCTCGTCATCGCGCAGGTCGAGCGCGTCGTGGACCGCATCCCCGACCCGAAGGCCGTGCGCGTGCCCGGCGCGCTGGTGGAGTTCATCGTCGTCTCGGGCGGCGAGCAACACGACCAGACCTTCGCCGAGCCGTTCAACGAGGCTTACGTCACAAGCCGGGGCAGTGAGGCTCCTTGCCCGGCGATGCCCTTCAACGAGCGGAAAATCATCGGCCGCCGCGTGCTGCGCGAAATCCGCGCCGGCCACATCGTCAACCTCGGCATCGGCGTGCCCGAGGCCGTCGCAGCGGTGGCGGCGGAGACCGGCCGGCTTGCGGAGTTCACCCTCACGCTGGAGAGCGGCCCCATCGGCGGCGTGCCGGCCGGCGGCTTGAGCTTCGGTTGCAGCGCGCATCCGGAAGTGGTGGTGGACCAACCGTCGCAGTTTGATTTTTACGACGGCGGCGGGCTGGACCTCGCCGTGCTCGGCGCGCTGGAAGTGGACGCGCAGGGCAGCGTGAACGTGACGGCGCTCGGTGGCGGGCGCTTCGCGGGTGTGGGCGGCTTCGTGAACATAACGCAGAGTGCGAGGCGTGTGGTGTTCGCCTGCACGTTCCGAACGGATGGCCTTGAAGTGGACGCCACTGGTGGCGCGCTGCGCATCCAGCGCGAGGGCGCGAAGGCGAAGTTCGTGCAGCGCGTCGCGCAAGTCTGCTTCCACGGGCCGTCGGCCGTGGCACGCGGCCAACAGGTGCTCTACGTCACTGAACGCGCGGTGTTCGAGTTGAAGGCGGACGGTCTGCACCTTCGCGAGCTTGCGCCCGGCGTGGACCTGGAGGCGGGGGTGCTGCGGCGGATGGAGTTCCGGCCACACGTTGCGCCGCCCGCGCCGATGCCGGCGGAGTGCTTCGCAAAGTGAGCGGAGCGCGGCCGTCAGGCTGCCGAAAGCCGCGCGGCAATTTCCGCGCCCACTTATCGGCCGTCGCCAGTTGCGGCGGGAACGCCGCGCGCCTCGGTCAGCTCTCTTCGATGCGTCTCCTGCGCGCACCACACGGCGACGAGCGTGATGGCGGACATGCCAAGGAGATAGAGCGCCACCGGCCACGGTTTGCCATCGGCCCACTTGAGCAGCGCCGTGGCGATGAGCGGCGCGAGGCCGCCCGCCAGGGGCGACGCGAGCTGATAGCCCAGCGACACGCCACTGCACCGCACCCGCGTGCTGAACAGCTCGGAGAAGAACGCCGCTTGCGGCCCATACATGGCGGAGTGGACGACGAGGCCCAGGATGATGGCCGCCCACAGGCCGGCCGTCGCGCGCGTGTCCACCAGCCAGAAGAATGGGAACGCGAAGAGCGCCAGCCCCGCCGCGCCCGCGAGATACACGGGGCGCCGCCCGATGCGGTCCGACAGCACGCCGAAAAAGGGAATCGCCACGAGCTGCACCGCCGAGCCAAGCAGCACGCCGTTGAGCACATCGGCCTGCCTCGCGCCGAGCTGCGTCGTCGCGTAAGAGAGCACGAAGACGGTGAAGACATAGAACGAGGCGTTCTCGGCGAAGCGCGCGCCCATCGCCACGAGCACGTTGCGCGGGTGCAGGCGGATGGCTTCCAGCACCGGCAGACGCGGCGCGGTTTCAGGTGCGGTGGCCTTGGCGGCTTCGAACAACGGGCTCTCCAGCACGCGCAGCCGGATGAACATGCCGACGGCGAGCAGGAGGATCCCCAGCAGGAACGGCACGCGCCAGCCCCACGCGAGGAAATCCTGCTCCGGCATCGAGGCGCAGGCGGAGAAAACCGCGTTGGCCAGGAGCAGCCCGACCGGCACGCCGGCCTGCACCCAGCTCGCGTAAAAGCCGCGCCGACCGCGGTGCCCGTGCTCCACGGCCATCAGCACCGCGCCACCCCATTCGCCGCCGACACCCAATCCTTGCACGAAGCGCAGCGTCACGAGCAGCACCGGCGCGAGCACGCCGGCCTGCTCGTAAGTGGGCAGCAAGCCAATGCCAAAGGTCGCCACGCCCATGAGCATGAGCGTGGTGACGAGCACGGACTTGCGCCCGACCTTGTCGCCGAAGTGGCCGAAGATGACGCCGCCCAGCGGTCGCGCGAAGAAGCCAACCGCGTAGGTGGCAAAGGCTGCCATCGTGCCGGCAAGCGGATCCACGTTCGGGAAGAACAGCTTGTTGAAGACCAGCGCCGCCGCCGTGCCGTAGAGGAAGAAGTCATACCACTCGATGGTGGTGCCGATGAAGCTGGCCAGCACCACCCGGCCCACAGGCGTGGGTGGCGAGGGCGGGGCTGATGTGGCGGCGCTGATGGCGGCGAGTGAACGGTCTGGCGGGCCGGAACTCAAGCCCGGCGAGGAGTCTTGGACTGCGGGTGCGCAAAAGCGCAAAAAAGCGCTGAAGCGCGAGGTCGGGAGACGGCGGAGCGCTAGCAGAGGACGGAGTGCGGAACGCCAAGTTCCACGGAGAATCAAGCGGTGGTGCCCCGGGTAGGACTCGAACCTACGACCAATTGATTAAGAGTCAACTGCTCTACCAACTGAGCTACCGAGGCAACCGTTTATCACCAACCACTTACACAGCAACCAACAGCTCGCGATTGACATTCTGATACTGCGATTTGATACTGTTTAGCGTGAAGAACGCACCGACAGACCAAATCAGCGTCTGGAGCAAGACACCTTTCGCAAATCTTGTCCGCTACGAACCGTCAGGGCAGTATTTTGCGAGAATCCGCGTTCATGGCAAGTTGATTCGCAAGAGCCTGAAGACCAACACCCTCTCGGTGGCCAAGCTCCGTCTGGGCGATTTGGAAAAGCATGAGCGCGGTCTATCTGCGGTCCAAGCAGCAATTGAGCAGGGCAAGTTGACCTTCAAGGATGCGCTCCAAACCTACCAGGACGAACTGAAGGTCAATCCTCGGCTGAAACCTAATGCGATCCGTTATCGCAACGAAACGGTCAGAGTGCTGGTCAAGACGTGGCCGGAGCTCAAAGCGAAGGATGTCAGGAAGATCACCGAGTCAGAGTGCAAGGCGTGGGCTGCCGCATTCTCGCGTGAGTATTCGGCCACGCTCTACAACAACACGGTGGGCACACTGCGGCAGGTGCTGGCCGTCGCGATCAAGGCCGGCGCGATCTACCACAATCCGGCACAGGCTGTGCCCAAGGCCCGGGTGCGTGCCAAGGAGTTACGACTGCCGGAACCCGAACAGTTCGCCAAGTTTGTCGCCAAAATCGCGGAGGCAGGCGCGCGGCAGTCCTGGGACTGTGCGAATTTAGTCAAATTCCTGGCCTATGGAGGCTTTCGCAAAAGCGAGGCAGCGAATGTGACTTGGAGCGACTGTGATTTCACCACGGAGGAAATCGTGGTGCGTGGAGATCCAGAACATGGAACAAAATCCGGTGCCATGCGACGAATCCCGATGATTCCAGAGATGGTGAAGTTGCTAAAGGAGCTGTCGCTTCTCCGGGAAGCGGAAGTGCCCAACCAGTTCGTGATGGGCGTCCACGAATGCCAGAAGGCCATGGACCGCGCGGCGAAACTTGTGGGCATGGCCCGCATCACCCATCACGACCTGCGCCACCTGTTCGCTACGCGCTGCATCGAAAGCGGCGTGGACATCCCGACCGTGTCACGCTGGCTGGGCCACAAGGACGGAGGTGCGCTGGCGATGAAGGTTTACGGCCATCTGCGAAACGACCACTCCAAAGTCATGGCGCAAAAGGTTTCGTTCTCCGTTCGGGCGTGACGAGACGGGTTCAATTGTCGTGACTCCCTCGATCAGTCCAGCGCGAAACATGGGTTTGGAGGTCTGCTGAGTAATCTTCCGGGTCGAAAACTGGACAAGGCTGTATGTGTGCGGCAATTTCAACTCATGAGTGATGAGATGCGCAGCAAATTGACACCGGGGCGAGAGTCCCGCGTCGGTGACGTTGCTTCTCGCCGTCACTCGCGTAGTAGGTTCAAAGTGATGGACGCCGCCCGCACCAGGGAGAGCGTCGCTCACGCTAATATTTTCCCTCAGCGGCAGGCCGGCGCGTTGAGCTTGAAAGCCGCTGGCCTCGATTCGCAATGTCCCTCCCCGCAGTCCTCACGCTCGCTGAAATTTGCGGCGTTCTCCGAGTAGCTCCAAAAACAGTTTACAGGCTTGTCGCCCGCGGAAAACTCCGGCGCGTGGCGGGAATTCGGCACGTTCGCGTCACGCGCACGGCACTGGAAGCCTTTCTGAGTGGAGAATGACGCCCCACCTTTGCCCACTCATGAGCGAATCCAGCTGCATTCTCAATTGCCGGATCGCCGCTTCAAATGATCTCTACCATGCGAGCCCGATCATGGTCGCTTGCGGAGAGTCGGTTACAGTTCGAGCCGAACGAGCAGCACATACGACGGTCC
>JBJTAU010000592.1:0-6364 GCA_046090965.1 Limisphaerales bacterium
CTCACGCACAACCAACCGGCCGGCACCCACACTGCGCACGGCCGCCCCGGCGGGACCTTCGAGGTGGCGGCCACCTATCATTCCCCGGCGCTCGCCGGAGCCGCGACCGTGAAGCTCACCGACTTCAACGAGGCCCTGCTCGGCCCTGCGCTCGCCTCGGCGCTCGGCGACAAGAAGCTGGTTTCCGCCACCATCAACGCGAACGTGAACGCCAAGTTCGCCGCGAAGGGCGAGAGCGCGCTGGCCGGCGACCTGTCCGTTGCTCGCTTCCTGTTGACCGATCCGAAGAACACGCTGCCCACCGTGCCGATGGATTTGCGTGTGGCGGTGGACGGCTCGTTCGCGCAGCCGGCGACGAACCAGATGACCGTCGCCGTGCGCAAGCTCACGGGCACCATCGCTCAGGGCGCGGCCAGCGGCGGCAACTTCGATGTGACGGGCAACTTCGACTCGAAGAAAGGCGGGCAGTTCACGCTCAAGCTCGCCGACCTGAACCAGAACGCGCTCAAGCCGTTCCTCGCCGGCGCGCTCGGGGACAAGCAACTTCAAACCGTTTCCATCAACGCCAACGCCAGCGGGCGCTTCGAGCCGTCCGGCGACGCGGCAGTAAAGGCGGACTTCACCGTGGACAAGCTGCTCGGGCGCGCCCCGAAGGGCGGCCGGCCTGAAACTCCTCTGGCGCTCCAACTCACGCTCGATGGCGGACGCACCAAGGACATCGTGGACGTGCGGCAGCTCATGCTCTCGCTCTCGCCCACGCCGCGCAGCAAGAACCAGCTCCTCGTCACCGGCCGCGCCGACCTCTCGAACACCACCGCGGTTCAAGCGAACCTCACGGTCGCCGCCGAGTCGCTGGATGTGACGCCGTTCTACGACCTCTTCGATAGCGCGCAGAAGAAGGCCGAGGCCGCCAAGCCCGCGACCGCGCCGCAGGCAGCGGCACCCGTGGAGCCGGAGCCGATGAAGCTCCCGCTCCGTGCGACCACGCTGGATGTGACCATCGGGAAGTTCTTCCTGCGCGACATCGCCATCTCGAACTTCGTCGTCGCCGCGAAGGTGGACGCCAACCGCGTGACGGTGAAGCCGCTGTCCCTCGTGATGAACGGCGCGGGCCTCAACGCGAGCGTGGACGCGAACCTCGGCGTGAAGGGCTACACGTATGACGTGGCGCTGGCGACGGACCGCATCCAGTTGGAGCCGCTGGTGACGACGTTCGCGGCGAACATCCCGCAGGGCGCGATCAAGGGCGAGGCACTGGCGAAGGTGGCCATTCGCGGCGCGGGCATCACCGGGGAGAGCTTGCAGAAAAACCTTCAGGGCAACGTGAACTTCTTCATCACCAACGGCGTGATCCAACTCAGCCAGTTGGGCGGAGAGCCTAAGACGTTTGGGGCAAAACTGCTGCGCAGTCTCACGACGGGCGTGCTGGCCTACATCGGCCCGGTGGTGGGCATCCCGGACATCATGAAGCCGCCGGTGCAGTTGGTGGCGATGGATACGAGCATCGGCAACGGCGTGGTGAACCTCACGCGCTTCACCGCGCAAAGCCCGGTGGTCATCGTCGAGGCGCACGGCGACATTCACCTCGCCCCGGTGCTGACCAATTCGCCGATGAACATCCCCATTGAGGTCTGGTTGCCGAACGACTTCGCCAAGCGCTTCACCGGCTCGCAGTTCCCGCCCGGTTCGGCTTACGGGAAGCTGACGCACTTCGTGGACGTGCGGGGCACCATCGGCTCGCCGGACGTGAAGGTGGACAAGGCCAAGCTCATCGGCAGCGCGGTGATCGGCAACCTCGGCACACTCGGCGGAGCCATCGGCGGCAAGGCGGGCGACACGCTCAAGGGAGTCGGAGGAGCGCTTAACAACGTCTTCGGTGGCGGCAATGCCCCGGCGAACACGACGACCAACGCGGCACCGAATCAAGCCGCTCCGCCGGCCAAGAAGGTCAACCCGCTCGACCTGCTGAATCCGTTCCTCAAGAAGAAGTAGGTGCAGGAGCGCGGCTTTCAAGCCGCAGAAAGCTGTGATAGCGGAGTGCGGAAAGAAACTCCGACGCGCTCGGCAGAAGAATGTTTCTGCGGCATAAATGCCGCGCTCCTATTTCGTCCCAATCCGGTAGAGGTTCTTCTCCGTGCGGATGAAGAACGCGCCGTCGGTCACGGCGTAGGAGGCGAGGGTCTTTTCGGCAAGGTTGTTCTCGGCCAGCTTCTCGAAGGTCTTGCCGGGCTTGAGCACGGTGCCGATGCCGGTCTCGTTCTGGAACCAGATTTTTCCGTCGGCATAGAGCGGCGAGGCGGAATAGTTGCCAGCGATGCGCTCGGCCCAGTGGACTTGGCCGGTTTTCGCGTCGAGGCAGGTGGCGATGCCGGCGTCCGAGACGACGTAGAGTTCATTGCCGACCAGCAGCGGTGAGGGCGTGTGCGGGGCGCCTTTCTCGAGCTTCCAAGCGATGTGGGTGTCGGTGATGTCGCCGCTGCCGCCGGTGCGGATGACGTGGAGGATGGGCTTGTCATAGCCGCTGCTGAGGAAGAGCAGGCCATGGCCGAGGACGGGCTGGGGGATGACGGAGTAGCCTTCGCCGTAGCGGCAGCGCCAGAGTTCCGCGCCGCTCTTGGGATCGAGCGCGCAGACGACGCCGCTGCCGGGCGTGATGAGTTGCGGTTGGCCATTGACGGTGATGAGCGTGGGCGTGCTGAAGGAGAAGTTCTTCTTGGCGGTGGTCTCGCGTTTCACCTTCCAAAGGACTTTGCCGCTCGCCTTGTCCAGCGCGACGACGAACGGGTCGCTGCCGCCGTCGCAACTGAAGATGAGCGCGTTGCCGACGAGGATGGGCGAGCCGCCGTTGCCGTGGACGGGGGAGTATTTCAGCTCGGTTTGCTTCCAGATGATTTTGCCGGCGAGATCGAGGCACGCGGTGCCGTAGTGGCCGAAGTGGACGTAGATGCGGTCGCCCTCGACGATGGCCGTGGGACTGGCCTGGCTGTTCTTCGCGTGATGGCGGACGGGCGGCGTGAGGAAGACTTCGGTGGCCCAGAGCGGCTTGCCGGTGGCCGCGTCGTGGCAGAGCGTGCGGAGCGAGAGGTCGCTGCCGACTTCCTCGGCGGTGGTGAGGTAAAGGCGGTTTTTGAACAGGGCAGGGGAGGACCAGCCCTTGCCGGGGATTTCATTTTTCCAGGCGACGTTTTTGTTGGCGTCCCAGTTGAGCGGAAGGTTTTTGGCCGGTGAATGACCATCACCCATCGGGCCGCGGAACTGTGGCCAGTCGGTGGCGGCGGAGGCGGTGAGGATGGCGGAGAACAGGAGAAGCAGGGCAGGTTTCATTTCGTTGGTGCGATTGGACTGGCGGGCGTTGCGGCCATTCAAGCCTTGCCGTGTCCAACCGTCGCTGCGCAAGCGGAATGTTCTTCAGCAAGTGCTTGCCGTCGGTCGCGGCGCAGGAGTAGGCTCCTGCCTTAGATGTTATCCGGGCGGTTCCTCCCGGTGGGTAAGTCGGACTAGACGGACGGCAGCGTCAGAATCAGTGCGGCGAGCACATGCGAATCAGCTACAGCTATCAGGGCCGGGAAGAAGTCCGCACGTTTGAGCGGGCGGAAATCCTCATCGGGCGGCTCAGTCCGTTGAGCGCGCCGGACTTGGACTTTGGGGCGGATCCCACGGTTTCGCGCAAGCACTGCCGCATCAAGGTGGCCGACGGGGAGGTTTGGATCGAGGATTTGCGCAGCACCAACGGCACCGTCGTGGACGGCGAGTATGTGGAAAGCGCACCGGTTACTCCTGAGAGCGTCATCCGCACCGGGGAAACCAGCCTCCGCATCGAGTTTGCCGCGCCGCCACCTGCGCCCGTGGCCAAGCCTGCGGTCGCTCGCCCGGTTCAACCCAAGCCGGCTCCTGCGGCTCCGCCCGAGAGCGATCTGCTAATCCCGTCCGTCAACGTGATGGGGCCGGCGGTGGCTCCGGCTCCGGTGGCCAGCGCTGCGCCCTCTGGAATCCTGCCACCGAAGGGCGGCGTGCTTCCGCCCGGAACTCCGGTCGTGGCCAAGCCGGTGGTTTCCGCCGCGCCAACTCCTGAAGCTCCGAAGGTCTCAGTCGTGGTTCGGCCTCCGTCTCCAGCGGTGGAGGCACCTGCGCCGCCACCCGCACCGGCACCAGTCCCCGCTGCGCCCGAACCGGGTGGTCGCGGACAGGACGCGCCCCCAGCACCGAAGCCGGTGCCGGCGGATACTGCTGCCGACGCCAGCTTCAAGGCCCGGCTCGCCAGCCTTTATCAGGTGCCGCTCACCTTCACGCCCGAAATGCGTTTGTCAGACATGGCGCAGGCGATTTTGGAGCGGGTTCTCACACTGGTCCCCGGGGCCAAGCGCGGTGCCCTCATGCTGCACAATCCGGACACCGGCCGCGTGCAGGTGGTGGCGAGCATCCCGCAGGGCGAAGTCGTCGTGAGTGAATCCCTCGCCCGCCGCGTGATGGACGAGGCGCACGGTTTCATCCTCCAGCGCAGCAACGACGCCAACGCGCTCGACGCCCGCCTCGTGACCGTGGAGACCGGCATGTATGCGCCGCTCCTGCTCAAGGAAAAGCCGTTGGGCGCGATTTACCTCGACGATCCGAAGCGTGGCGAACCATTCGGCGAGGACGACATGCAATTTCTGCTCGCCGTCGCACACTACCTGGCAGTCGTCATCTTCAACCAGGAATTGCAGGCCGGATTGCAGCACAACGCGACGCTGCTGGGGCGGATTTCGTTGAAGTTCCCGCCCCGCGTGCAGGAACGCTTGCTGGAGAGCCTGCGTCAGGAGCGGCTCCAGCCCGGCGTCCAGAAGTCCGACCTGCCCGTGCTGCACGCTGATCTCCGCGGCTTCGCTCTAGTCACTGGCATGGCCCCGGCTGAGGCTGGCGCGCTGTTCGTTGACTACCACGGGGCGATGCTTGATGCCGTGTTCCGCTACGATGGCACGCTGGTTAAATCCGGCGGCGAGGAGCTGGTGGCCGTCTTCGGCGCACCTGAGCCGGACCTGCAACACAGCGAGAAAGCGGTGTGCGCCGCCGTGGCCATGGAGACCGCCATCCAAGAGATCAACACCCGCCGCCGCGCCCAGGATGCACCGGCGTGGGACTTGTCCGTCGGTGTCCACATCGGGGAAGTTTTGCACGGCTTCGTCGGGACGGCCGGGCGCATGGAGTTCATCGCCTTGGGCAACGGCATCACCCGCGCCTCGCACTACTGCAAAGGCGCGCATGATGGCGAGGTGCTCATCGGTCCTGAAGTCTATCAAAAGGTTTTCAAGATCATTGAAGCCGACCGCGCCACTGTCTCGCACAAAGAATTCGGCGAGTTCCACTGCTACCGCGTCAAGAGCCTGAAGGGCGGCAAGCCAGCTTGAGGTAAGGCGCCGGTCTGGTCTTCATTTTTCACCTCCAGCCCCCTTGGGAAGTGGCCGGCAGTTCCGATCTGAACCTGAAACCTTGAACCTGAAACCTTCGGCATGATCCACGTCGGCATAGGCTACGATGTCCACCAACTGGTTGCCGGTCGGAAGCTCATCCTCGGCGGCGTGGACATCCCGCACACTCGCGGCCTCGACGGCCACTCCGATGCCGATGCCCTCATGCACGCCATCACCGACGCCGTGCTTGGTGCGATCGGCGAGGGCGACATCGGCCAGTTCTTCCCCAACACCGACCCGCGCTGGAAAGGTGCTCCGAGCCGCATCTTTCTTGAAGAGGCCGCGCGTCAAGTCGCCCTCCGCAAGGGCCGCCTCGTCAACGTGGACGCCTCGCTCATCGCTCAGGCTCCCAAGCTCATGCCCCACGTGCAGGCGATGAAGGCCAACATCGCCTCCGCCCTCGGCCTCGATCCGAAGAAAGTCGGCATCAAGGCCACGACCAACGAGAAGATGGGCTTCGTTGGCCGCGAGGAAGGCATCGCTGCGATGGCCGTAGCCAGCGTGGATTTGCCAGAGTAATTTTCTCCCGGCTGACTGCTCAAAGCGCACCGCGAACTGCTCTCTCCCATGGCCATCAAATCCGAAGTCGGCTGGACGCGCAAAGGCGAGGACGGCGTGAAATATGAGATCTCCTGCCGCCGCTACGGCGGGGAGTGGCTCTTCTACCAGCAGTTCAAGCGCGGCGAGGACTGGGAGCTGATCAAGAGCCCGTCGCTCGAAGACTGGCTCGAACTGCTCGATACCGTTCGCCGCCGCATCAACCGCCGCTTGCTCCGCCCCGAAGAGGAGACCAGCGTGAAGAAGATGATTTTCGACCGCTTCCCCGGCACGAAGCTGGACTGAGCGAAACCCCATTCGCCATTCCCCATGCCCCATCCCCTGATTTTGGTCACGTCCTGCCAGCAGGCCGCCGGCAC
>JBJTAU010000593.1:0-4829 GCA_046090965.1 Limisphaerales bacterium
CGACTTCTACCGCTTCGTGCTGGAACACCCCGAGTGGATTGCGTCCGAGACACAAGCCCGCCTCGACCTCCGCGCCGGCGCGGACAAAGGCCGCATCTGGCGCGTCGTCCCCGTGGACCAACCGCGCCGCCGCGTCCCGAACCTCGCCCAGCTGAACACGACCCAACTCGTCGCCGCCCTCGACTCTCCGAGCGGCTGGCAACGCGACACCGTGCAACGCCTGCTGGTGGAACGGCAGGACAAGGCGGCGGTGAAGCCGTTGGAAACGCTCGTGAAGTCGGCGAAGAATCCAAAAGGACGGTTGCAAGCTCTCTGTGCTCTCGAAGGGATGAACTCTCTCTCGCCCCCGGCTGTGAGCACAGCCCTCGGGGACAAGCACGATGGTGTTGTTGAACACGTCTTTCGATTCCTTGAGCCGATGATGCCGAAGCTCACCAACGAAGCGACACTGGGTGCGGGTTGGAAAGTCTTGGAAGAGCGCTATGACCGAGGGAAGCTGCCACTTCGTCTCCGCTACTTCATGGCCCTCTCTGCCGGACAGTGGAGCCAGTGGGATAAGCGAGTAACGGCCAACTCCCTTGCTTCACTCGCTTATCACGACTCTTTGGATTCACGCTTCCAGACAGCCATCCTCAGCTCCATCTCTGGGTGCGCGGGAGAGACGTTCAAGTCGGCAACGCACAGTGACCACAGCCTTCCTCCGCAATGGCTCGCCGAAGCCGTCGTCCGTCAAACGCTCGCGGAGAAGGATTCCCGTGGGCTGCAAACGGTGCTGGATTACTTCGACAAAGGCTACGAGCCGTCGCCGATGGCCTGGAAGCAGGGCGTCATCGCCACGCTCCTGGACGGACTTTCACAGCGTGGCAAAACATTAGCCCAGTTCGCCGCCGAGTCGGAGCCGGGACTTCGCGCTGCCATCGAGAAGCAGGCGAGCCTGTTCGCCACCGCCCGCACGACTGCCCTTTCCCAATCGGCAACCGGCAATCGCCAATCTGCAATCACCCTCCTCGGCCGCGGCCCGAGCGGACGCACCGAAGACCTCGCCGCGCTCGCCACGTTGCTCAAGCCCCAGCAGCCCGCCGAAATCCAGACCGCCGCCGTCGCGCAGCTTGCCAAGCTCGGCGGCTCCGACTCCGCCAGCGCGCTGCTCGCCGATTGGAAGGCGCACAGCCCCGCGCTCCGCGAGGCAGTCCTCAGCGCGCTGCTCTCACGCCCGGCGTGGATTGACACCCTGCTCGCCGCCCTCGAGCGCGGACAAGTCGCGCCCACGCAAATCCGCCCCGCCCAGCGCCAGAAGCTCACCACGCATTCACAAGCCACCATTCGCGACCGCGCCACGAAACTCTTCGCCGCCACCAGCGCCGACCGCGCGAAGGTCATCAAGGATTACGCCGCCGTCGCCACGCTCACCGGCAGCGCGACGCGCGGACGCGAGCTGTTCACCAAGAACTGCGGCGTCTGCCACAAGCTCAAGGGCGAGGGCCGCGAGATTGGCCCCGACCTCGCCATGACCACTGCGCGCGACACCGACTGGCTGCTCACCGCCATCCTCGACCCCAACGCCGCCGTCGAGTCGCGCTACCTCGCCTACACCGCCGAGACGAAATCCGGCCGCGAGTTCACCGGCATCATCACCGCCGAGACGCCGAACAACCTCGTCCTGCGCGGCGCGGACGGCACCGAGGAAACCATCCTCCGCACCGACCTGAAATCCCTCCTCGGCTCCGGCCTTTCGCTGATGCCCGAGGGAATGGAGAGCGCGCTGAAGCCCCAAGACATGGCGGACCTCCTCGCCTTCATCCGCGCGAAGTAGGACAGCGCTTCCAGCCTGTCCCTCTCTCTTCCCAGCTTCCGCCAAAGCGGTTCCTTCCAAATGGAAGGACAGGCGGGACGCGCTGTCCTACTTTGAACCGTCTCCCACCAGCTCGCGGAGAAACTTTACATCGGCCGGGCTGGCCGATCCGGCGTGGTTTTGCAGGGAGGCGCGCACCCGGCAAACCACGCGCTCATCCTTCGGCAGCTCAGGTGCACGGCTGGCGACGAACTTCAGAAAGTTCAGCACTGCCTTCGTCGCCGTCAGCGTGGCCGCAGCACACAACTCTTCCGCGCGCTGGCAGACTTCCATGCGGACGTATTCCGCCAGCACGGCGAGATGCAACGGGTCGGCCGGCGCGTTGCGCCGCTCCACCAGGGCGAGCTTCTCGCGATACAACGTCACCGGGTCGGCAATAAAGCACTCGACCGGCTGGCCTTGGGTTCCATTGAAGCGCACGACGCGGCAATGCTGCATCGCCTCCTCCGGGTCCAAGGTCAGGCCGACTTGCGCAAAGCCGATCCGAACGCCCTCGACTTGCAGGAACTCCCGCCGCTGTGCGTCGCGCACGGTCAGTTGTGGCAGCAGGGCGAAAGCGTCGCCCGAAAAGATGCCGGTGAAGTCCAGGTCCTTGCTCAACCATCTCGCCTCCAACTCAGGCGCAAGCAATGGAACATGGAAGTCCGGGTCGTTGGCTCGCGACAGTGAATGGCGGTAAAACCAGCAGGCGGCACCACCGATCAGGAGGGCGCGGCGAAGGAAGGCGGGAGACTCTTGTTGCAGCGCCGCGAGGCAGAGCTTCGCCCGTTCCCAATCTACTTTGGCCGGCTCAGTCGGCATCGCAGACAGGTTCGGTCGGGATGATTATCTCCACATCGCTCCAGTGCTCGTGCATGGCACGCAGCTCGGCGGCGGTGTAGCGACTGCCGGGCAGTTCCTTCCAGGTCGCCTTGTCGGGCGCGAAGGCGGAGAACGCGGCTTGTCTCGCGAGTTCACCCGGCACGTCACACTTGGGCGTGACTGATTGGAATGGCTTTGCCATGTGCGGCATTGATTACCACGATCTGAGGCTGCTCGCCAGTCTCCGCTTTGAAACCGGGGGAACTTAAGACGCCTCACGTCGTCTCCTACGCGGTCAGAACTGCGCGCCGAGGAGCCACGGGGCGAATTCATCATCACCCAGGCCCGCGAGTTCGCTCTTGGTTTTCTTGCCGCTGGCGACGGCGAGGATTTCCTCGAAGAGCCGCGCGCCGACTTGCTCCACCGTTTCCGTGCCGTCGAGGATGGTGCCGGCGTTGAGATCCATGTCCTCGGTCATGTGGTTGTAGATCGCGGTGTTCGTCGCAACCTTGATGCACGGCGCGGGCTTGCAGCCATACACGCTGCCCCGGCCCGTCGTGAAGACGCCGATGTTGCAACCGCCGCTGACGAGGCCCGTCATGCTCACGGGATCGTAGCCGGGCGTGTCCATAAAGCCGAAGCCGGGCGTGGTGATTTCCTCCGCGTAGGCGTAGACGGCGGCGAGCGGCGATTGCCCGCCCTTCGCGACCGCGCCGAGGCTCTTCTCGTAAATCGTCGTGAGGCCGCCCTCCTTGTTACCGTAACTCGGGTTGTTGTCGATCGAGCCGCCGTTCGCACGCGCGTAATTTTCCCACCAGTGAATGAGGTCCACGATCTTCTGCCCGACGGCGGGCGACACCGCGCGGCGCGTCAGCAAGTGCTCCGCGCCGTAAATCTCCGGCGTCTCCGCGAGCACGCTGATGCCGCCGTAGCGCACGAGTTCGTCGGAAGCGACGCCGAGCGCGGGATTGGCGGTGATGCCGCTGTTGCCGTCGGAGCCGCCGCAGTTCTCGGCGAGGATGAGTTTGGAAACGGGCTGCGTCGTGCGCTTCAGCGCGTTCGCGGCGGGCAAGAGTTTTGCCACCGCAGCGGCGGCGGCCTCGACGGTCTTGCGCACGCCGCCCGTGTTTTGAATCGTGAGAAACGTCGGCGGTGCCTCGCCTGCCAGCGGCGTTTGCAGCTTGTGCGCCTCGGCGATCAGGTGGACTTGGGTCACCTCACAGCCCAAGCCGATCATCACGTAGCCCGCGATGTTCGGATGCCGGGCGATGCCCGCTGTGACGCGTTGCAACAGCTCATGCGGCGCGCCCGGCTGGATGCCGCAGCCGATCTTGTGCGTGAAGGGCACGACGCCATCGATGCCCGGAAAATCACGTTGAAAGTCCGGCCCGCGAAAACGATCCGCCACATAGCGCGACACGCCGGCCGAACAGTTCACGCTGGAGATGACGCCGATGTAATTCCGCGTGCCGACCTTGCCCGTCGGGCGCGCGTAGCCTTGGAAGTGGCGCATCGCCGAAGCGGGATGGTAGGCGACGGGCCGTGCGTCCACGCCGAAGGCGTAATCACGCCCGAACGCGCCCAGCTCGACGTTGTGCGTGTGGACATGCTCGCCCGGCGCGATGGCCCGCGTGGCGAAGCCGATCGTCTGACCATACTTCGTGATGCGCGCACCAGCGGGAATCGCGGTGACGGCGAGCTTGTGGCCGGGCGGGATGCCTTGCGCGAGCGTCACGCGAAACGTGCCGCCGTCCAGCTCCACGCCCGGCTTGAGCGGGCGTTTCACCACGACGACGTTGTCGGCGGGATGGAGGCGGAGCGTCAGGTCTGCGAGTTTCAACATGGGGCGAGGGTAGCAGCGGAAGCCGTGGCTTCAAGCATCGCAAGCCTTCATGACCGGACGGGGCTTCTCGGTGGCGTGATGGCGCCGCAGGCCGGCTCAAGTGCTCTGCTCCGCCGGACGGAATGGCCAGACCCAGCGGGCGAACGCGCCAAGCTTGCGCGTCTGCACCCAGACCTTGCCCTGGCCGTGGAAGCGGCAGACCAGGCCTTCGCCGGAGAAGAACAGTGACTTGTAGCCGCCGATGCGCCCGACTTCGTATTGCAGGCCTTCGGTGAAGGCGACGATGTGGCCGGTGTCCACGACGTAGCTGCCGGAGACGTTCACGCAGAACAT
>JBJTAU010000594.1:0-29951 GCA_046090965.1 Limisphaerales bacterium
AACGCCCGCGTTCGCCAGCGCGCTCGTGAACGAGTGGCGGAGGGCGTGGAACGTGCGCTTGGAAAGCATCCGCACGCCCGCGCCTTGCACCGTCTGCAAGTCGAGTCCCGCCTTCCGCATGATGCGCTTGAAGCCTTCACTCAGGCCGTGCCGTCCGCCGGTCTTCAAGTTCGCCATGCCGGGCATGACGAACGGCTCCGCCGCGTCCGTCCCGGCGAGGGCTTCCAAGTGGGCGAGCAAGTCAGGGTGAAGGGGCACGGTGAGCTTGTGGCCGGTCTTGCCTTGCGTGTAAGTGAGCGAGCCGCCCGCAAGGTCAACGCCTTCCCATGCCACGCGGCAGCAATCACCAAGGCGTGCGCCGGTAAAGTAGGCGAGCAGAATGAGCGTCTTCCATTCGCCCCTGGCGGTGTCCACGAGCATCCGCACCTCTGGCTGGGTGAACGTGCCGCGTTCCACGCTTTCAACGTCGGGGAGTTCCACGGCTTCGGCTGGGTTCGTCGCAATCAAACCATCGCGCCGTGCCTTGTTTAGAGCGGTGCGGAGGATGCGAACGTCAAGGCAGGCTGTCGAGGGGGAGACGCTTTGCTTCAAGCGGGCATTTAGGAAGCCGTCCACGTCCTTCGCCACCAGTGCGGTGAGCGGCTTGTCCGCCCGCTTGCCAAGGCTGGCAAGGAAGCCATTCACGACGCAGCCGTAACGCTCCGCTGTGCCGGCGGACTTGCGGGCTTCCTTAGTGGCGAGCCATTGGCGGAGGTGCGATTCAATGGAGAGGGTTCGCAGCGTCTCGCGTGTGTCCGCGCGCTTCATAATGTCCGCGAGAATGTCGCGGGCTTGTGCCTCCACGAGTTCGCCGCGCTTGGCGAGCTTGGCGGCGCGCTCCAATTCGAGGGCGACGGCGAGCGCCGGGGCGCGGGCGGTTTGCTTCGTGGAGCGGAGCACTAGTCGCCCGTCCGCACCACGGAAGGCGGCAAAAAAGTATGGGGAGCGGGGGCGATGGTGAACGGATGCCATAACGGTGCTAATGGTAGTGCTAACGTCCACGGGTGTCAACGATGTTCAGATAGTGCCTAAAATAAGGCATTCCATGATTTCAAAAGGGCGGAATCGAAAGATGGGTTCGATTCCAATACGGGCTACCAACCTATCAGCATTTTCCGCCGCCCATTCTCCCCCTCACGTTCCTTCAAGGAATTTGCAACACCGTCGCCATTGACGCCTGCGCGTTCCAAACCTAGCTTGGCGGCAGCTCAAGCTGATGCCGACCTCGCGGCGGGAATTTCCGGGGAACGTGTCACACGGGCGGTTGTTGCATGAGTTCACTTCTCATTCGATGCCGGGGGGTAATCCGGCTGCTGCTCGCCATGGCTGCGCGGGTGGTGCCTGCGCGCGCCGATCAGGTGCTCCTGAGCAAGATCATGTATCACCCGCCGGGCGACCTCCCGGAATACGTCGAGATTTACAACAACACCGCCAACGCCATCGACCTTGCGGACTGGCGGCTCAAGGGCGGCATCGAGTTCCGCTTCCCTGCCTTCTCCGCCGCCGACCCGATGGCGTCGTGGATGAAGCCCTTCGAGCGCATCGTGATCTCGATGGCGGACGCGAAGACTACGCGCGACGCCTACAAGATCGCCGCCAACGTCCGCGTCCTCGGACCGTGGATTGGCCGCCTCCACAAGCAGGGCGACCGGCTCAAGCTGCTCGACAAGAACAACCTCACCATCTCTACGGTGAAGTATCTCGACCACGCGCCGTGGCCGGCGGCGGCCAACGGCGGGGGCCACGCGCTCGTGATCAAGAATCCGGATCGCAAGGTGGACGACTGGCGCAACTGGACGGTGAGCACCAAGCCCGGAGGCGCGCCCGGCACCGAGTCCGGCTCCGCCAACGAGGTGCCCGTAGGCAGCCCGGAACTCGTCACGCAGTCAGGTGAGTCCGTGGTGGTGGATTACGACGCGATGTGGTCAGTCATCGAGGGCGTGGACTTGACGACGACGAAGTGGAAGGAGCTGACCTACCCGGCGGGCAACTGGCGGCGCGGCCCGGGGCTGGTCGGTTTTGGCACGACCAAGGTGCCGCCGCCGGGCCTGCGTTCCGCCGCGCGGCCGGGCTTCGTGACCTACTACTTGCGGCATGCGTTCATCTACAACGGCGCGCCGGGCGGCCAGATCACGGTGGACGCGATCGTGGATGACGGCGCGGTGTTCTACCTGAACAACCAGGAGATCGGCCGCGTGGGCATGCCCGGCGGCCCGGTGCGCGCGGACACCCCGGCGAGCCGAAACGTCGGCGACGCGATCGAGGAGAAGGCTGTCTTCGGCGTGAACCCCGCCGCGCTGATTCGCGGCACGAACATCCTCGCGGTCGAGGTGCACCAGTTTCCCGGCCCGAACCCCGACCTCGCGTTTGGCATGAGGCTGAAGGTGAAGTCCGGCGGCGCGGTGCTCGCGCGCACCGTGCTCATCAACGAAATCTTCCCCGGCCCGGCCGGCATCAACTTCATCGAGTTCTTCAACTCCGGCGCTTCACCCGTGAACTTGAAGGGCCACTTCCTCCTGCCCGCCGCACCGTCCGCGCTGGCCCCCCAGGCGCGGCGTTATCAAATCCAGCAGGACTTGGTCATCCGTCCGAAGAGCTTCGCCATTCTGGACATGATCGACGCCGGCGTGTGGCCGAAGCAGCCCGTTGTGGCCTACCTCGTCGCGCCCGATGGGCAAGCCGTGCTGCACGCGGTCAGCTCCGTGGTGCCCACGGACGGCCGCTCGCTGGGCCAGCGGCCCGACGGCAGCGGGCAATGGTTCTACCTGGCGCAACCCACGCCGGACGCCGCGAACGCGAAGCAATCCGGCCTGGTGGGCACGCTGAAGCTGAACGAAATCCACCTGGGCAAGAACGGGGTCGTGGACTGGGTGGAAATTTACAACGCGGGCACCAACCGCGTGCTGCTCAACGGCTACTTCCTTTCCGGCAAGCCGGGCTTTGCGGACAAGGTCGGCCTGAGCGGTGATCTGCCGCCCAAGGCGGTGAAGTCCTTCGACGTCTCGTTCCCTGCCACGGCGGGCTTAGTCACGCTCTTCTTAGCGTCACCGGAGCGGATTGTCGCCGACGCGCACGCCTTTCACCTCTCCAAGCACGGCGAGTTTCATCAGGCGTTTCCCGACGGCAGCGGCGAGTGGTTCGTGGACACAAAGGACACCCGCAACGCCACCAACGCCCCGGCGCGCAACACGGACATCGTCATCAACGAAATCATGTATAAGCCGCCCGACACGCAGGGTAACGGCGAGTTCGTGGAGTTGTTCAATCGCGGCAAACAGACCGTCAACCTGGGCGACTGGGTGTTGACGGGGGGAATTGACTTTACCTTCCCGCCCAACACGCGCCTCAAGGCGGGCGATTACCTCGTCATTGCGGCCGACGCGGGCCTGCTGCGCTCGTTTCACGGTGCCATCAACGTGCTCGGCAATTTCCACGGCAAGTTGAACAACGACGGCGACTTGCTCCGGTTGCTCGACGACAAAGGCAATCTGGTCAACCAAGTGGACTACAAGTCCGGCGGCGACTGGCCGGAATTGGCGGCCGGCCGCGGCAGCAGCCTCGAACTGATCCACCCAGACATGGACAACCGCCTGTCCTCGGCTTGGGCCGCGAGCGATGAATCGAACAAGTCCAAGGCCCGCACCTACACGCATCGGGCCGTTTACACCGAGCAGATGACGCTCGGCGACCCGAGCGATTTCCGGGAGCTGCATTTTTTCCTCAACACCAGCGGCCACGTCATCATCTCGGACGTCGAATTGCGCAAGGACGGCACTGGCCCAAACGTGCTAACCAATGCAAACAAGGTTTCCCTCAGTGGCAAGAGTGACACCGGCTGGCTCTGGCAGGGCAACCACTGGGCCAGCAAACTGGAGGGCAACGAACTTCACATCATCAGCGAGGGCCACGGCGACAACCGCGTCAACCGCGTCGAGATTGACACGCCGATGCTGACGAAGAGCAACCTCTACGAACTTAAGTTCACCGCTCGCTGGGTTGACGGCTGCCATCTGCTTGTGGCCCACACTTGGGACTGGAGTGTCGCCAAGGTCTTCCAGCTCGATGTGCCTTCCGATCTTGGGACCCCCGGCAAGCCCAACTCGCGTGCTCTCAAGACCCCGGCCGCCCAGAGCGAGGATCTGGCTCACTACCCCGCCGTGCCGCGCTCGACCGACACGGTGAAGATCACGACCCGCGTCGCCTCCGGTCTGCCGCCCACCGTTACCCTTTACCACCGCTCGCCGGACGCCTCCGGCAAAACGGCCTGGCAAAGCAAGCCCATGTATGACAACGGCACCGGCGGCGACGATGTGGCCGGTGACGGCATCTATTCCGCGTTGCTCCCGGAATACAAGACGGACAAGCAGATCGTGGAGTTCTACGTTCGTGCGCAGGCCCCCGGCGGCAGCGCCTCCCAGTTGCCGCGTAAAGGCCCGGAGATGCCCGCGCTCTACATCGTGGACAACCAAAACCTCCCCCGCGACCTGCGTAGCCAGCGCTTCGTCATCTCGCCCGCGGACCTCGACGCCCTGGCGAATGGCAACACCAACAAATACAACTACCGCTTTCCCCGGCTCTCGAACCGTTACTACAACATGACGTTCATCTCGAACGAACGGGACATCTACTACAACGCCCGCGTCCATCCCGCGGGCAGTTCCTTCACCCGCGACCTCACGCTTAACCGCGCCAAGTGGAAGCTCCCTGCCGACCGCACCTTCCGCGATCACGTGAAACTCAGTTGGGACAACAACGACTTCAACACCCGCCTCGTGCGCTGGATGCTCTACCAGATCGGCCACCCGGTGAACGAAAGCGAGATGGTGCGGCACGTCATCAACGGCAACGCGCCGCAGCTGGAGGAGGATGTCGAGCCCATCGGTAGCGACTTTCTTAACCGATGCTTCAAGCACGGATCGCACGGCGAGCTTTACCGCACCACTTACATGTTTTTTTACAAGGACAGCGGCGAGGGCAACAACATGCGCAACAGCACGCTTGCCCTCAACTACGGCAACGACCCGCTCAACTACAAGGTCATCTGGTCCAAGCGCACCCGTGAGGCCGAGAACGACTACACCGCGCTCATGGACATGCTGCGCACCGTCGAGAGCAACACCTTCGATGAAAAAGGCCTGCGCCAGCACATGGACTTGGAACTGATGTTCAAGAACTGGGCCGTGCGCGGCTACTCCAAGGACAGCGACTGCTTCAGCATGGGCACCAGCCACAACTGCTTCTTCTACCGCAAGCCCGACGGCAAGTTCATGAACTTCCTCTGGGACGCCGACTTTGCCTTCGGTGGCTTCGATCCCAAGAAGCCAGAGCCTTACTGGGGCGGCAACGTGCAGAACGTCATGAGCAAGCCCTGGGCACAGCGCCTCTTCTACTACTATTTGGTCGAGATTCTGGAGAACTACACGAAGAACTCACCCCGGGTGAACGCCTACTTCCGCGCCGAGCAGGAGGCGAATTCCAACTTCAACGTCAACCCGCAACGCTTCCTTACCTTCTTCGCCGGCCGCGAGCCGCACGCGCTCGCACAGATGGGTGACAAATACAAACTCGACTTCAAGATCACCACCAACGGTGGCCAACCCATCACCACGGACGCCCTCGCGGTTACGATTGAGGGCCAGGCCCCTTACGGCATCTTCACCGTGGTCGTGGATGGCCAGCCGCGCGCCAAGCTCGAGTGGCTCGACGACACCAAATGGCGCATGAACGACGTCGGCCTCAGCCCCGGCCCGAACGAGTTGGAATTGCGCGGCGTGGACCAGTGGGGCAACACCAAACGCTCCGCCAAGCTCACAGTCACCAAGCCCGCTCCGGCCGCTGCCAAGTCCGCTGCCAAGTGAGGCCGGCCCCCACCGCGCATTGACCCTTGTTCAGCCTTCTGCTGTCATCCCGCGCATGGCCAAAAAGAATTCCAAGCCCCTCAAAAAAGTCCTCATCCCCATCGGCGATGCCACGGAAGTGATGGACACGCTCTATCCCATCTTCCGCCTGCCGGAGGACGGCTTCGAGGCCGTCGTGTGCGGACCGGAGGCGCGACTCTATCACGGCGTGCTGCACGAGATTCCGCCCACCGCCGAGGGCGAGCCGAAGTGGGACATCACCCGCGAAAGCCCCGCCTACCATGTCCGCGCCACCGTCGCCTTCCGCGACGTGAAGCCGGAGGAGTATTGCGGCCTGTTCATCTCCGGCGGGCGCGCGCCCGAGTATCTGCGCTAAGACCAGGACCTGCTCCGCAACACGCGTCACTTTTTCGCCGCGAACAAGCCCGTCGCCAGCGTCTGCCACGGCATCGAAATCCTCACCGCCGCCGATGTCATCAAGGGCCGCACCGTCACCACCGTGGCCAAGTGCGAGCTGGACGCCGTGCAGGGCGGCGCGAAATACGTGAACCAGCGTGTGGTCGTGGACGGCAACCTCGTCTGCTCCCGCGTGTGGATGGACAACACCTGGCTGCTCAAGGAGTTTATGGCGATGCTCAAGCGGTATGTGGGGGAGTGAGGGGCCATGAACTATCCCACTACCCGCCGCCACTTTCTCGCGACCACCGCGTTGGCCGCGTGCTCGCTGTCTGCCGCCGCGCCCGCCCGCCGCGTCGGCCTCGGCTTCAGCCTTTACGGGATGAAGACGCTGCCCGTAGCGGACGCGTTGCGGGTCTGCGCGGAGGTGGGTTTTCAGGAGGTCGAGTTCGCGCTCAATCCCGGCTATCCCACCGAGCCGAAGCTACTTTCCCCCGAGCAACGCAAGGACCTCCGCGCCCAGCTCGCCGCGCGTGGCCTGCGCCTCGCCGCGTTGATGGACAACTTCCATCTCACGGCGGAAGACAAGACGCACGCCACGAACCTGGAGCGCATCCAGGCCGCCGCGCAACTCGCGCACGACCTCGCGCCGGACGCGCCGCCCGTGCTCGAAACCGTCATGGGCGGCAAGCCCGCCGAGTGGGACAAGGTCAAGGCGCAGATGGCCGCGCGGCTCGCCGATTGGGGCAAGGCCGCTGCTGCTGGCAAAATCACACTCTGCATCAAGCCGCACGTCGGCAGCGCGGCGCACTTACCGGAGCACGCGCTCTGGCTGCTGGACCAGGTGAAAAATCCGGCGGTGAAGCTGGCCTACGATTTCAGCCATTACCAACTGCGCGGCGTGGACCTCGGCCAGTCGCTCGACGCGCTGCTGCCGCACACGCGGTTCATCCACGTGAAGGACTCCGTCGGTGAGCTGAACAAGTTTCAGTTCGTGCTGCCGGGCGAGGGGAAGATTGACTATGCCGATTACTTCCGCCGCCTCAAGACCGCGAACTGGTCCGGCTCCATCTGCGTGGAGGTGAGCGGCCAGGTCTTCAGCAAGCCGGGCTACGACCCGGTGGCGGCGGCGAAGAAGTCTTACGCGGCACTCGCGCCGGCGTTCGAGGCGGCGGGGCTGTGACGATGTGAGGCGAGCACTCCTATTCGCCGTGCCGTGGCGCTGCCAAACCAGAGTTGCGCGCGCGCCGAGTCCACTTACACTCACGCCGACTCAGCACTGAAACTTGTCCACCGTTTGCCCATGAAAACCTCCGTCTCCCGCCGCCACTTCCTCGCCACCACCGCCGCCGCGCTGGCCACGCCGCGCGTGCTCACCGCACAAAAGTCCGCGCCCGCGCACCCCGTCATCGGCGTGGACGGCCACCGCTACGAGGTGCTGCACAATTGGGCACAGCTCCCGGCCAAATACTCGTGGCAGACCACGCACAACGTCGCCGTGGACCGCGACCAAAACCTCTACGTCATCCACGAGGGCCGCGAGAACTTGAAGGATCATCCGTCCATCTTCGTGTTCGACCGCGAGGGCAAGTTCTTCCGCGCGTTTGGCCAGCAGTTTCAGGGCGGCGGCCACGGCCTTGAAGTCCGCACCGAGGGCAAGGAGCAGTTCCTCTGGGTCACGGCCTACCAGCAGGTGAAGAGCTTCGCCAAGCTCACCCTGAAGGGCGAAACGGTCTGGCAGAAATACGCGCCGATGGACTCCGGCGTGTATCTCAAGGACGAGGACACCAAGCCCGCCAAGCGCTGGGGCCGCGACGCCTTCATGCCCACGAACTACGCCTTCCTCCCCGACGGCGGCTTCTACCTCGCTGACGGCTACGGCTCGTATCGCATCCACCGCTACGACAAGGACGGCAAGTGGCTCGCGAAGTTCGGCGAACCGGGCAAGGAGAACGGCCAGTTCAACACCCCGCACGGCCTCTGGCTCGACGACCGCCCCGGCCGCAAGCCCTCCGTCGTCGTCTGCGACCGCGCGAACAAGCGCCTGCAGTGGTTCGACCTCGATGGGAAGCACCTCAAGACCCTCGACGGCTTCATCCTCCCCGCGAACATTGACTCGCACAAGGACGTGCTGCTCGTGCCCGACCTGAGCGCCCGCATCACGCTCCTCGACAAGGACGACAAGGTCATCACCCACCTCGGCGAAGACGCCGAGTGGCGCGCGGCCGTGCTCAAGGACGGCATGAAGCTCCGCCGCGAGGAGAAGGGCGAAGGCTGGGTCTCCGGCAAATTCCTGCATCCGCACGACGCCTGCTTCGACGCCGCCGGCAACATCTTCGTCGCCGAGTGGGTCAACACCGGCCGCATCACCAAGCTGCGGAAGGTGGGGTGAAATTGCCACCGCCCCGCGCGGTGTTCTTCACGCCATCACGGCACGGCCTGCGCGGGACTGCTCGGTTACGAACGTCCAAGGCGACGCTGACGCGCGGTTCCTTCACTTCGTCGCCGCCACGTCGGTCACGGCGAGCCAGATGAACTCCATGAACCGGCCCAGGCCTTTCACGCTGATGCGCTCATCGTTGCCGTGCATGCCGGTGACTTCCTTGTCCGAGTAAACGGTGCCGACGCCGTAGGCCTGCACGCCCTTGGCGCGGAGCTGCGCGGAGTCGGTCGCGCCCACGACCATGAGGGGAATGGTGAGTGCGCCGGGGAATTGCCGTTTCTGCGCCTTCTCCAACGCCCCGAACATCTCGTTGTCGTGGCGCGATGGTGCGGAGGTGGGCCGGCCACCGACAGGCGGAATGACTTCGATCTGCGGATCGTTGATGAGCTTGCGGAGCGCTTCGGCGAGGCGCTCCACGTCTTCATCCGGTAGGGCGCGGACGTCCACCTGCGCAAGGGCGTCGCCGGGGATGACGTTGATGCGAAAGCCGCCCTTGATGATCGTGGGCACGAGCGTGGTGCGCGTCATGGCGTAGTAGGTGCCGTGGTTCAGGCGGAGTTTCTCCTGCGCCAGCTTGCCGACGGCGGGGTCTTCGAGGTGCGTGAAGACGAAGGCGTCCGCCGGGGTGCTGATGGCGGCGAGGCGCTTGAAGAATTCGCGCGTGGTGTCGTTGAGGCGCATCGGCGCCTGCCACTCGCCGACCTTCGCGACAGCGGCGCAGAGGTGGACGATGGCGTTGTCGGCGCGCGGGCGCGAGGCGTGGCCGCTCGTGCCCTTGGCGGAGATGAGAAAGGGGCGCGGCACCTTCTCCGTGGTGGAGACGCCGACGTAAGTGACCTTGCCATCCACTTCGTTGATGCGCCCGCCTTCGTTGAGCGCGAATTCGCAAGCGAGCTTGTCCCAGTGTTTCTCGACCAGGAAATCAATGCCGACGTGCGTGGTGCCCTCCTCGCCCGACTCAGCGAGGAAGATGACATCGCGGTCGAGCGGCACCTTGTGGCGGTGGAGTAGCAGGAAGATTTCGAGGAACGCGGTGGTCATGCCCTTGTCATCGAGCGCGCCACGACCGTAAACCCAGCCGTCCTTCACCAACCCAGCGAACGGCTCGACGGTCCACTTCTCGCGCTCGACGCCGACGACGTCCGTGTGGCCCATGAGCAGGAGGGGCTTTTTCTTGCCGTTGCCCTTGAGCCGGGCGACGAGGCTGCCGCGCGTGGGTTCGAGCGCGAGGATTTCGGTGGGGATGCCCTCGCGGTCGAGCAGGGCTTTGAGGAACTGCGCACCCCGCGTCTCGTTGCCGGGCGGGTTGACGGTATCCACGCGGATGAAAGCGCTGAGATTCGTGATGGTTTCGTTGAGTGCAGCGGGAAAGTCCGGCTGCGGCAACGGTGCGGCCGGCAACGTGGTGATGGCGACCGTGCCGAGCGCGAGGAGAAGGAGCCGTCTCATAACTGGTAGCTCGGCGAGTGGTAGCGCAGCGCGCCGGACGGGGCAAGCGATTCACTGGCAGCGCGCGGGCACGGCGCAACCGCCGCGATTGCCTTCCGGCTCCGCCTCCGCTTTCCTCTCCGCCATGCAACCGGTCCTCGACTACCTCGCCGCTCACGAAGCGCGCTTCCTGCGCGAACTCTGCGACTACCTCCGCTTTCCCAGCGTCTCCGCCCAACCTCAGCACAAGCCCGACCTGCAGCGCTGCGCGCAGTGGATCGCGGAGCACTGCCGCGCCATCGGCCTCGAGGTCGAAGTCTGTCCCACGGCTGGCAATCCCATCGTCCTGGCCCGCACGCCACGGCGCGCCGGCGCGCGCAAGCCGCACTACGTAGTGTATGGCCACTACGACGTGCAACCGCCGGAGCCGCTCGAGCTGTGGAAGTCCCCGCCCTTCGAGCCGCGGGTCGAGGGTTGCAACCTCTTTGCCCGCGGCTCCTGCGACAACAAGGGCCAGCACTTCGCGCACTTGAAGGCAGTCGAGGCCTATCTCAAGACCGGCACGGAACTGCCGTGCGATCTCACGTTTCTCATCGAGGGCGAGGAGGAAATCGGCTGCGAAAACCTCGCGCCCTTCCTGCGCGCGCGGAAGGCGGACCTGCGCTGCGAGGCCTTCGTCATCTCGGACAATGGCCTGCCCAGCAAGCGCCACCCCGCGCTCACCTACGCGCTGCGCGGCATCCTCGCCGTGGAGCTTCGGCTCGACGGCCCGAACCGCGACCTGCACTCCGGCCTCTTCGGCGGTGCGGTGGACAATCCGGCGATGGCGCTCGCGCAGATGCTGGCCAAGCTCCGTGACAAGAACGGCCGCGTCACCGTGCCCGGCTTTTACGACGACGTTGCGGCGCTCTCGAAATACGAGCGCGCGATGCTCGCCAAGCTGCCCGGCAACGAGGCGACTTTCCGCAAGCTGGTCGGCGTGCCCGAACTGTTTGGCGAGCGCGGCTTCACCAGCACGGAGCGCCGCACGGCCCGCCCAACTTGCGAGATCAACGGCCTCACCAGCGGTTACCAAGGTGAGGGCAGCAAGACCCTCGTGCCCGCGTGGGCGCGCGCGAAGCTGACCTTCCGCCTTGTGCCGGACATGGACCCGAAGAAGGTCCAGAAGCTCATCGTCGCGCACCTGAAGTCGCTCTGTCCGCCGAGCTGCAAGCTCACCGTGGACGCCGGCCACGCGGGCGAGCCGTATCTCGTCCAGCCCGACAGCCCGCGCGCGCAGGCCGCGCTCCGCGCCCTGAGCGATGCGTTTGGCTGCGAGCCGGTGCTGATGCGCGAGGGCGGTTCCATCCCCATCGTGAACGACTTCAAGCGCATCCTCGGCGTCGAGACGCTGCTCCTCGGCCTCTCGCTCCCCGATGACAACGCGCACTCGCCCAACGAGAAGCTCGACCTCGACTGCTTTCACGCCGGGATGCGCATGAGCGCGCGGCTCTGGCCGGAGCTGGCCAAGCTGTGAAGCGCGCCCAGCTGCGCAGGACTCCGGTCACTTCCGCAAATCCACGCTCACCAGTTCCTTGTCGTTCCGGGCGATGATGTGGCCGTTGGCGAAAGCGGGATGCGACCACACCACGTCGCGGCCCTGATAGGAGAGCGTCGGCGCGAGCAGCTTGGCACGGCTGAGTTCCTTCACGCCCGTCGGACTGAGCGTGGCGATGACGAGATCGCCGTTTTCAAGGCAGAGAAAGAAGCGTTCGCCGTTCTTCACGATGAAGGCATTCGCGCACTCCAGTTCTTCGCCTTTCGTCACCAGCGCACGGTCTTCCCAGATGCGTTTCCCGGTGGCGGCGTCGAGGCAACGGAACTGGCCGTGGTTGCACACGCCGTAGATGTGTCCGCCTTCGAGGAACGGCGTGGTCATCAGCGCGTTGAGATGCGTGGTGTCTTTCTCGCTGATCTTCTGCGTGGCCCAGATGGTTTGTGCGCCGGTGCCCGACGCGTCGAGCTTCAGCATGAGCGAGCCGTTGTAGAAGGACGTGACGTAAAGCAGGTCGCCGAGCTGGCGCGGCGTGGCGATGGAAACGGCCTGACGGATCTTCGACGGCACCGTCCAAAGCACCTTGCCGGTCGCGGGGTCGAGCGCGTTGACGGCCTCGGCGTGCCAGATGATGAGCTGCCGCCGTCCGCCGTGCTCGATGAGCGTGGGCGGCGCGTAACCCGGCTCCCTCGCCGAAAGAGAGCGCCAGAGTTCCTTGCCCGTGTCCTTGTGGAACGCGACGGCGACCGAGCCGTTGCCGCCGACGAGGCAAATCAACCTGTCGCCATCGAGCAACGGATGCGCGGCGAAACCCCACAGTGGTGTCTTCACGCCGAAGTCCTTCTTGAGTGCGCGCGACCAGATGACCTTGCCGTCCTTCGCGTCGAGGCAGAGCAAGTGGCCCTCCGCGCCGAGCGTGTAAACGCGTCCGCCGCTCACCACCGGCGTCGCGCGCGGGCCGGTGTTGTAGCTCACGCCGTAGGGCGCGTCGTATTCGTGCTGCCAGAGCGGCTTGCCGGTCGCCTCGTCGAGACACAGCACGCGCTCCGTGCCCGCAACCGCGCTGAGGTCGAAGGGGTCTTCCTCGTTCACCTTCGCGCCCTTGGCCAGCTTGCGGTCGGTGATGAACACCCGTCCGCCCGCGACGGCGGGACCGGAGAAGCCCGGATTCACCGGCACGCGCCAGCGCACCTTCGGCCCGCCCTCGGGGAACTTCTCCACGATGCCCGCTTCGCGCCAGACCGCGTCGCGCTGCGGGCCAAGCCACTGCGGCCAGTCGTCGGCGTGGAGGAGCGGAGCGGCGGCCAGCACGGACAGCCGCAGCAAATGCTTGAGGGCAGAACCGGAGTGCATGGGAGAGGTGTAAACATCTCGTGCTCCGGAGGCAACTTCATCGGCTGGTGCTCACGCGCCCAAAACTCTTTTGACATCGCCCGCTGGCTGAAACTCAATCCGCTCATGCGTTCCATCCTCGCCGCCTTGGCCCTGTCCTTGTCGTTCGCCTTCCCACTTCGCGCCGCTGATGACTACGTCCCCGGTCCGGACTCGAAGAAGCAACCGGGCGTGCCGGAGGGTGAGGTGCTCAAGTTCAGCTTCGAGAACAGCAAGATTTTTCCCGGCACTTACCGCAATTACTGGGTTTACGTGCCGAAGCAATACGACCCGGCGAAGCCCGCGTGCGTCCACGTGAACCAGGACGGCGCGCAATATCTCGCGCCCGTCGTCTTCGACAATCTCATCCACCGGAAGGAACTGCCGGTCATCATCGGCGTCTTCGTCATGCACGGGCGCGTGAAGGCTGCGAGCACCAACGCCCACGATCGCTTCAACCGCAGTTACGAATACGACAGCCTCGGCGACAACTACGTGCGTTTCATCCTGGAGGAATTGCTCCCCGACGTGGAGAAGCGCACCGCCTCGGATGGCCGGCCCATTCGTTTGAGCCAGAGTGGCAACGACCGCGCGACCGCCGGGTCGAGCAGCGGCGGGATTGCCTCCTTCACGGCCGCGTGGGAGCGGCCCGATGCGTTTAGCCGCGTCTTCACCACTGTCGGCACTTATCTGGACCTGCGTGGCGGCAATGACTACCCCTCGATGATCCGCAAGGCCGAGCCGAAGGCCCTGCGCATCTTCCTCCAGGACGGCAGCAATGACGCCAACGGCTTCGGCGGAAACTTCTTTCTCGCCAACCAAGAAATGCTCTCGGCGCTGGAGTTCGCTGGCTACGAGGTCAACCACGTTTGGGGCGACGGCGGCCACAACGGCAAGCACGGCACCGCCATCTTCCCCGACGCGATGCGCTGGCTCTGGAAGGACTGGCCCAAACCCGTGACCAAAGGCGTCGGCTCCAAGGCTCCCGTCATGAGCGTGCTCGTCGCGGGCGAGGAATGGCAGCTCGTGAGCGAAGGCCACGGCTTCACCGAAGGCCCCGCCGCCAACGCGAAAGGCGAAGTGTTCTTCACCGACATCCCGAAAAGCCGCATCCACAAGGTCGGCCTCGATGGCAAGGTTTCCGTCTTCGCCGAGGACACGGGCAACGCCAACGGCCTCATGTTCGGTCCCGATGGCCGCCTCTACGCCTGCGCGAACGGGAAGAAGCAAATCACGGCCTACGACATGAGCGGCAAGGTCAGCGTCATCGCCGAGGGCCTTGAGTCCAACGACCTTTGCATCGGCGCCAACGGCAACCTCTACGTCACCGATCCGCCGAACAAGCAGGTCTGGCTCATCAAGCCGGGCGGCGAGAAGCGCGTCGTGGACAAGGGCCTCGCCTTCCCGAACGGCGTCCGCCTCACGCCCGACCAGAGCCTCTTGCTCGTCGCCGACATGCGCGGGCAGTTCGTCTGGTCTTACCACATCAACACCGATGGCACGCTCGCCGCGAAGCAGGCTTATCATCACCTCCGCATCCCGGACGGCCGCACAGAGAGCGGCGCGGACGGCATGACCACCGACACACAGGGCCGCCTCTACGTCACCACGCACGCGGGCATTCAGTTCTGCGATCAAGCCGGCCGGGTGAACGGCATCATCGCCAAGCCGCAGAACAAATGGATCGCCAACGTCGTCTTCGGCGGCGCGAACCTCGACGAACTTTACGTCTGCTGTTCGGACAAGGTCTTCAAGCGCAAGACGCAGGCGAAGGGCGTCCTCTCATTCCAACCGCCCATCAAGCCGCCGACGCCAAGGCTGTAGGCTGATTCTAGCGCATGAACCGAATCGCCATCAGTTTCCTGCTGATTCTAAAGGTCTTCCTGACGGGCTGTGCCACGCCGAATGTGAACTATTCGGATTTGAATCCAGCCGTCACCGCGACTGTTTCTGGCCAGACAATCACGCTTCATCTTGGAAGCGACCTGACGGCTTCGGCGTCTTGGGCGCGTCCCTGGGTGAGCGTCAAGGAACACACAGTTTATGTCGCCGCTTATCGCCCCTTGAGCGAGCAGCCGCGTGAGATTTCCACTGCGGCTTTGTAGTAAGGATCGGTCGGCTTCGTGCGCGCGGAGCCGAAGACGGTCACGGCTGGGCCGAGGTGGGAGAGCGTTTCAAACGAGTCCACGAACTCCGCCATGATGCGGAAGATGCGCCAAGGATCCTCGCGGACGAAGCCGTTATGGTGCGGGTGATGCATGGGCGGAGCGTAGGGAACGGCAGTGGAAACGTCCAACCCTCAACGATCAACTTTCGGGGTGCGGCAGCCACGGGGCCCATCATTGGCCGTCGTCACTTCGGCGTGAGACGCGCCGGCTCTTCCAGAATTTTCAGCAGCGAACGGGCGCAATAGACCCGGTGGCGTTTCGCGTCGCTGGCCCGCTCCACAATCTTCATCCGCTCCAACTGCCCGATGGCTCGCATGATCGTGTTATAGGCGAGGTTGAGCCGCTCCTCGGCCCCGCGCGGGGTCAGGAAGGGGTTGGCCCCGAGCAGGTCCAGCAATTGCCGGGCGACTTTGGTGCTCGTCGGGCCGGCAAGCTGCTCGCGCCAGCGAGTCAGGAGCCGGTTCATTCGCTCCGCGCGGCTCAAGGCGTCCTCTGACTGACGCGCCACACCGTTGAGGAAGTATTGCACCCATCCTTCCCAGTCGGCGGCGTCCGACACACCACGCAATCCCGCGTAGTAGTCTGGGCGCGTCGCCTCAAAAAACGCGGAGAGATAGAGCAGCGGCGCGGGCAGTATTTCGCGCTCACAGAGTTGCAGTGTGATCAGCAACCGCCCCACGCGGCCGTTGCCATCCAGAAAGGGGTGGATGGTTTCAAACTGGTAGTGAGCCAGCGCAACATGAACCAGCGGAGGCAGCATTCGCTCGTGCAGGAATTTTTCCCAAGCGGACAGGTGCTCGCCCATCGAGTCCGGCGGGGGCGGGACGAACTTGGCTTGCGCAAGCGTCTCTCCCGGCCGGCCAATCCAGTTCTGTGTCCGACGGAATTCGCCGGGGGTGGCGAAATCGCCGCGCACACCAGTCATCAGCCGCTCGTGCAGTTCCTTCACCAAACGCAGTGACAGCGGCAGGGTTTTGAGCCGCTCAATACCGTATTCAAGAGCCGTGACGTAGTTGCCGACTTCGCGGAGGTCGTCGGGGCTACGGTCAACCACAGCGCCAGCCTCGACCGCGAGCAGTTCTCCCAGCGTGGCTTGCGTGCCTTCGATGCGACTGGACAAGACCGCTTCCCGACGAACGAAAGGGCGGATGAGCAGGTGTGGATTCGGCAGCCGGCGGCCTTCTCCTGCCAGTCTTCCCACCAAGTTGGAGGCGTCCGAAAGCGCAGCAGCCAATGCCGGCGTCCACTCCAATGCAGGTGGCAATGGCGCGGGATGAAAAGCGCGATAGCCTTTCAGCGTCTTGATCCAGCGACCGGAAACTCGGTCTTTGGCTGACATGGACGGGATTATTCCCTTGTTTCAGTTTCCAATCAATCACTGAAACAAGAGCGTTCCTTGTTTCAGAGCCATGCCTAGGTGCTCTCGCGGCCAACACCTTGCAACAACGCTCATCGCGCGCCGACGTTCAAGAGTGGCCTCGGACTTTGTGATGGGAATCCAGGTGTTCCTGAACATCGCGCAGTCGGAAACGAATGCTACGCCCCAATCGCCAATGAGGCAGATAGCCACGGCTCATCCACACATCCACGGTGCGAGGAGAGACCTGAAACAGCTCGGCCACCTGTAATTTGGTGAGAGTCCGTTCTGCGGGTGGAGCAGGTGCGGGCGGCATCGGACTGGTGGCTGTGCCCTTGGCCAGACCGTGTCCCACGGCTTGGGCGACTACCTTGGATAGTTCGTGAATCGCTTTGGTGATTGCGTCAGACAGCGGTCCGAGTTCGTGTTCATTCTTCATGGCGAACTTCGACGAAACCAACGGGGTGTGCCTTTTGGTGCGCGCGCACTTTCTTTGCGAAGAATTGCGACGCGGAAGACAAAAAAGGCCGGGGATTGCTCCCCGGCCAGTTGACCCCGGTCAGTTCTCCGCTCAGGAGCAGCCCAGACTTTCACCGCAGTTGAGGCACTTGAAGCACGCGCCGTTGCGCACGGCGATGTGGCCACACTTGGGGCAGGCGGGCGCGTCGTGCATGAAGTGCTTCAGCGCGTCGCTCAGGCTCTCGACCTTGTAGTCGGTCTTGCCGTTGCCCTTGAGGACTTCGCTCTTCACGAGGATGTCGGTGTCCTCGGAGAGCGGCAGCTCGGGGACGGAGCGGTTCACGCTCTGGCGCTCGATTTCGGTCAGGCCGGGCAACGGGAGGTTGGGCTGGCCGTCCTTCGCGTTGGTCTCGCGGTAGCCTTCGATGAACTGGAACGCGAGCCAGCGGAACACGTAGTCAATGATGCTGCTGGCGCGGCCGATCTCCGGGTTCTTGGTGAAGCCGCTGGGCTCGAAGCGCTGGTGGGCGAACTTGCGGACAAGCGCCTCCAGCGGCACGCCGTATTGCAACGACATGCTGGTGAGCGCAGCGACGCTGTCCATGAGGCCGCCGATGGTCGAGCCTTCCTTCGACATGGTGATGAACATCTCGCCGGGCGTGCCATCGGGGAAGACGCCAACGGTGAGGTAGCCCTCGTGGCCGGCCACGTCGAACTTGTGCGTGTAGGAGGCGCGCGTCTCGGGGAGCTTGCGGCGGAGCGGCTTGCCGACCTGCTCGTGCAAGCGGGTGCTCTCCGTCTCCAGTTCCTTGATGCGGCTCTCCAAGGTTGCGGTCTGCTCGGCGGTGGCGGCCGCGGCGACGGCGGATTTGTCGCCGCCTTCGTTGGTCTTCTTCGTGTTGAGCGGCTGGCTGCGCTTGGAGCCGTCGCGGTAGATGGCCACGCACTTGAGGCCCATGCGCCAAGCCTGCACGTAGGCGTCGCGCACGTCGGCGATGGTGGCGTCACTGGGGAGGTTGACCGTCTTGCTGATGGCGCCGGAGATGAACGGCTGCGCGGCGGCCATCATGCTGAGGTGCGCCATGTAGTGGATGCTGCGCTTGCCCTTGTAGGCCTTGAAGGCGCAATCGAAAACCTCGAGGTGCTCGGCCTTGACGCCGCTCTTGATGGTCGCGCCGTTTTCCTCGACGTCCTCGATGGTGTCGTGCTTCTCGATGTGCGCGACGATGGACTCGATCTCCGTCTCGTTGTAGCCGAGGCGGCGCAGCGCGTCGGGCACGCCGCGGTTCACGATCTTCAACATGCCGCCACCGGCGAGGAGCTTGTCTTTGACGAGCGCGAGGTCCGGCTCGATGCCCGTGGTGTCGCAGTCGATGAGGAAGGCGATGGTGCCGGTAGGCGCGAGGACGGTGACCTGTGCGTTGCGGTAGCCGTGCTTCTTGCCCTTGGCGAGCGCGCCGTCCCAGACGCGGCGGGCTTCTTCCTTGAGATAATTGAACTCCTGGCTGGGCTGGATTTCCTCGACCGCGTTGCGGTGCAGGTGAATGACGCCGAGCATGGAGTCCACGTTGTCCTTCTTGAGCGTCTTCGTGACGCCGGAGCAACGGGCGTCGCGGTAGCCCTTGAACGCTCCGACCTGCGCGGCGAGTTCGGCGCTCTGCTCGTAAGCGTGGCCGGTCATGATCGCGGTGAGCGCGCCGGCGAGGGCGCGGCCCTCGTGCGAGTCATACGGCAGGCCGTAGCTCATGCAGAGCGAGCCGAGGTTGGCGAAGCCTAGGCCCAGCGTGCGGAAGATGTGCGAGTTCTCGGCGATCTCCTTGGTCGGGTAGCTGGCGTTGTCCACGAGGATTTCCTGCGCGGTGATGTAGATGCGCACGGCAGCCTTGTAGCGCTCGACGTCAAAGGAGCCGTCCTCGCGCTTGAACTTCATGAGGTTCAGCGAGGCGAGGTTGCAGGCGGTGTTGTTGAGGAACACGTATTCGCTGCACGGGTTCGTGGAGTGAATCGGCTCGGTGCCCTTGCAGGTGTGCCACTTCTGGATCGCGCCGTCGTATTGCAGGCCGGGGTCGCCGCAGATGTGCGTGCCCTCGGCGATCTTGTTGAGCAGCGTGTTGGCGTCCTTCTTCTGGAGGCGCTCGCCGGTGGTGATGGATTTGGTCCACCACTCCTTGCCCTCCAGCGCGGCGGACATGAACTCGTCGGAGACGCGCACGGAGAGGTTTTCATTCTGATACATCACGGAACCGTAGGCCTCGCCGTTGAAGGAGCCGTCGTAGCCCTGCTCGATGAGGGCCCAAGCCTTCTTCTCCTCCTTCTGCTTGCAGTCAATGAACTCCTCGATGTCGCCGTGCCAGTCGCGCAGCGTGTTCATCTTGGCGGCGCGGCGGGTCTTGCCTCCGGACTTCACCACGTTGGCGACCTGGTCATAGACGCGGAGGAAGGAGAGCGGGCCGCTGGGCTTGCCGCCACCGGAGAGCTTTTCCTTCGAGCTGCGAATGGGCGTAAGGTCCGTCCCGGTGCCGGAGCCGAGCTTGAAGAGCATCGCCTCGGAGTAGGCGAGGTGCATGATGGACTCCATGTTGTCCTCAACAGTCTGGATGAAGCACGCGCTGCCCTGCGGGTATTCGTATTGGGTGTGGGCGCGCTCAGCGACGCTGGTCTTGCGGTTCACAAACCAGTTGCCTTTGCCGGAGGTCTTGCCAACGCCGTATTGGTGGTAGAGGCCGACGTTGAACCAGACCGGCGAGTTGAACGCACCGTATTGATTCACGCAGAGCCAGGTCAGTTCGTCGTAAAAGACCTCGCCGTCCGCCTTGCTGAAGTAGCCGTCCTTGATGCCCCAGTCCGCGAGCGTGCGGGTGACGCGGTGGATGAGTTGCTTCACCGACTTCTCACGCTCGGCCTTGGTGGGGTCGCCGTAGAAATACTTCGAGCAGACGACCTTGGTGGCGAGGAGCGACCAGTGCTTGGGCACCTCGACGCCCTCCTGCTTGAAAATCGTCTTGCCGGAGTCGTCGGTGATCTCGGCGGTGCGCTTGTCCCACTCGATCTGGTCGAAGGGCTTGACCTTGGCGTCGGAGAAGACGCGCTGGAGGTGGAGCGATTTCTTGGCGGACTTGGCGGTGGGCTTAACGGCCCGCGGTGCGGATACGGCGGCCTTGGGGCGGCGGGCGGACGGGGCGGGGGCGAGCATAGGCTCAGGAGCGTCAATCATGGGTTTCGGTTGGCTAAAGTTGTCTGGCACTGAGGCACCCTTTCCGTTCATGGCCGCACCATACAGCCAGACCGAATCAGACGCCAAGGCTCCCCTCGCTGGTGGAGTTTCCTGCTTGGGTTCGCCTTGCAGGACACCCCATTGGTTGGGGAGCGGCGGTGAGGCTAGCACTAGGTATTGTGGTGACAAGTAGTTTTTAGAAAAAAGTTATCAGCGAGTTGTTCGCGTAGAAAACCCCCGAAAATACAGGGGTTCACGTAGGTGTGTGGACAACCGACGGAGGAAATTGTGAACAACCAGACACGCCCAAGTGACGCGTCGGCACCGCAACTGGAACTAGCTCTCGAGCGCCTTCGGCGGCGCGAGGACGAATGAGGCGAGCAAGGCTTGGCGCGCGGTGCCGGGCCGACGGAGCAGGGCGACCACGGCGCGGGCCTCGGGATTGATGGCGCGGGGTGCGGGAGTGGGGGCGTGGAGCGGCTGGCCGTGCTTCTCGGTCTGTTCGTCCACGCGGCGCAAGTGCGCGGCGATGGTCTCGTGGAGTTGGGTGGCGCGTTGATACGCCTGCGTATTTTGTTGGAGGTGGGCCAGCGGCTTGGTCGGCGCGGGCAGGCTGTCGTAGGTGGTGCCCTGCCACGGCGAGGTGCTTTCGCGAGCAGGGCGGCTCTCCTCGTCAACGCCTTGGGATTCCCGGGCCACCGACGCGGGCAGTGGAGGCGGTTCCGCGCGCCGAACGATGGGTGGAGGCGGGGGTGGGGGCGTGCCGGCCGTGCTGTCGAGTGGTGGCTGGCCTTCGAGCAGGCGCTTGAGTTCCTCCTCCCAGTTCAAAGGCTGGTTGCGATTGGGTGCGGGCGCGGGACCACCGGGACGTTGCGGGTGGTAGTTTTCGTCGTCCTCGCCGCCCCACGGTTCCGCCTGCCCGCCCTTCTGATTGCGCTTCTGGAACCAGCTCGATAACGCCGAGATGACGACGATGGCGAGCATCACCCAGATGTTGTCGACCACGGCGAAGAGGTCGCCGCGAGCAACGCCGTCGGTAATGGGAGCGAGTTCGCTCACGCGCAAATTCGGGTTGAATCAGCTCTTCACCTGCGGCGTGGATCCCGCGCCGGCAATGCTCTCCCGCATGCCGGTGTCGGCCTGCACATTGCGCATCTTGTAGTAATCCATCACGCCGAGGTTGCCGTTACGGAAAGCCTCGGCCATCGCCATCGGCACTTGCGCCTCGGCCTCGACGACACGCGCGCGCATCTCGGACACGCGGGCGACCATCTCCTGCTCGGTGGCCACGGCGGCGGCGCGGCGGACTTCAGCCTGCGCCTGCGCGACGAGTTTGTTCGCCTCGGCCTGCTCGGCCTGCAGCTTCGCGCCGACGTTCTCGCCCACGTCCACGTCCGCGATGTCGATCGAAAGGATTTCAAATGCGGTGCCGGAATCGAGGCCCTTCTCGAGCACGGTCTTGGAAATGCGATCGGGATTCTCCAGCACCTCTTTGTAGGTCGTGGAGGAGCCGATGGTCGTCACGATGCCTTCGCCGACACGCGCGATGATGGTTTCCTCCGTCGCGCCGCCGACGAAGCGGTCGAGGTTTGTGCGCACGGTCACGCGGGCCTTGACCTTCACGGCGATGCCGTCCTTGGCCACGGCGTCAATGGTCACCTTGCCGGAGGCGGCGGCGGGACAGTCAATGACCTTGGGGTTCACCGAGGTCCGCACGGCCTCGACGACGGTCTTGCCGGTGCCCTTGGTCGCGAGATCAATGGCGCACGCGCGATCGAATTCCAGATGGATGCCGGCCTTCTTCGCGGCGATGAGCGCCTGCACGACGGCCTCGACGCTGCCGCCAGCGAGGTAGTAGTTCGAGAGGTCGTCGATGCTCAGGGGGATGCCGGATTTCACGGCCGTGATGCGGGTGTCCACGATCAAGCCCACGGGCACACTACGGAGCTTGAGCGCGATGAGTTCGGTGAACGTCACCCGCGCACCGGAGGTCCAGGCGCGCACCCAGATCATGCCGAAGTTAAGCACGAGGATGGCGAAGATGAAGCCGGCGACGCCCAGCACGCCCCAGAGCAGGACCATGCCTTTGCCTTCGAGTTGAGCGAGCAGTGGAGTGAGTTCCATAATTCGTTTGAGTGGTTGATTGTTTTATCTGGAGAAATTCAAACCTTGCGGACGACGACGCGCATCCCTTCGACGGCGATGACCCGCACGTTCACGCCGCGCTCCACCATGGCACCCTCGGTGACCACGTCCACGCGGTGGCCACCGATGACGGCCACACCCGCCGGGCGCAGCGCGGTGTGCGTCACGCCGGACTGGCCGATGAGTTCTGGCCGCTCGGTGCCAATCTCGCCCACCACGCCGCTGGAGGTGTAGATGCGTCCGAACCGGCTCTCGGGAAAATACTTCACCCACAGGACGAACCCGACGGCCAAACCCGCCAGCGTTCCGAGGAGAATCCAGTTGCCGGTCGTCGCGCCGAATTCCTCATAACCCGCCGCGACGCCGGCGATGAGACAGAGCACCCCGAGCACCCCGGCCACGAGGCCCGGCAGCACGGTCTCCGCCAGTAGGAGAATCGCACCCACCAGCAGCAGCGTGACGACCAGGATCATGGTGGCCACAGTAAGACGACCGCCGCGCCGGGCCAAGTGGAATTCCGGGGAGGCATTTGTAGGGGGCGAGCCGTCCTGCTGAGCGATCCGAACTTTGACCTTTCACGGTGCCGCGCTCTCTGCCTAGAGTCGCCGCGAATTCAGCCCGCGTGGTTGGCGTGCAGCGCCACGGCGCGGGCGCGGTTTTCTGCAAGATGAGCGACGGCAATCAGGCGCGCATTCTATCGGTGGACGATTCCGGGACCTTGCACGAGGTCTTGCGTGCGTCTGTTGCCGGGGCCGACGGCGGAGCGCACCTGTCTCTAACTCCCGCGCGCTTGAGCGAGGCGTTGAGCATCGCGCGGTTGGAGCGCGCTTCGGATCAACCCTACGCGGTCGTCTTCCTCGCGTTGCCAGCCATCGCGGTGCTGGCGGGTATCGAAGTGGCCGCGCAGTTGTCCGCCGAGGACGGCGACCTGCAAGTGGTGCTGTGCCCGACGCCAGAGTGCCTGCCGCTGGTGGACACCGTGAAAGCCCGCTTCGGGGCGGCGGATCATGTCGTGCTGCTGCGCCAACCGTTTGATGCTGACGAGGCGCGGCAACTCAGCCGCGCGCTGGCCGGCAAAGCCGCCCTTCAGCGCGAACTGCGCGCCGCGAAGGCCTCGACCGCCACCTTGAACCGCGACCGTTTCGCGGCGCAGACCGCCGCCAAGTCCGGCTTCGAGCAGGAGGCGCAGTTCGAGCGTGCGCTGATGGACATGTTCCTCGCGAACGTGCCGGACGCGGTTTATTTCAAGGATCTCGAATCGCGCTTTGTCCGCGCCAGTGTCTCGCTCGCGCAACGCGTGGGCTTGGACGACCCGAACGAGCTCGTGGGCAAGAGCGACCTCGACCTGTTCAGCGAGGAACACGGGATGCAGGCCTTTGCCGACGAGCAGGAAGTCATCCGCACCGGCAAGCCCATCCTTGGAAAAGTGGAGAAGGAAACCCTGGCCGACGGGCGCTCGACCTGGGTGCTCACGTCCAAGCTGCCGTGGCGGAACCCAGCGGGCGCGGTCACTGGCACCTTCGGCATCAGTAAGGACATCACCGCCTTGAAGCGCGCCGAGGAAGAACTCCAGAGCGCCAGCGACATGCTCCAAGCGCTGCTCGACAACATCCCCGACCGCATCTACTTCAAGAACGCCCAGTCACGCTTCATCAAGGTGGGCAAGGCCCTCGTCAAGCGCCTCGGCATGACCAGCCCCGAGCAGGTCATCGGCAAGACGGATTTTAACTTCCACCCGCCCGAGCTGGCGCGGCAGTTCGTCCACGATGAGGAGCACGTCATGGCCACCGGTGAGGCCATCATCGCGAAGGTCGAGCAACAAGTCGGTCCGGACGGCCAGCCGATCTGGGCTTCCGTGACGAAGGTGCCCATCTACGACCGCATCGGGCAGATCGCCGGTATCATCGGTATCTCGCGCGACATCACGGCGCTCAAGCGGGCCGAGGACGAGTTGCAGCAGAAGAGCAAGGAACTCATCGAAGCCTCGCGGCTCGCAGGCATGGCGGAGGTCGCCACCGGCGTGCTGCACAACGTCGGCAACGTGCTCAACAGCGTTAATGTCGCCGCCACGCTCGTCAGCGACATGGTCCGCCGCAGCAAGGCCGTCAACCTCGCGCGCCTCGCCGCGATGCTCAAAGATCACGGCCAGGACCTAAGTGCGTTCCTCACCCAGGACGAGAAGGGCAAGCAAATCCCGAGTTACCTGGAGCAGCTCGGTAAGCACCTCGCCGACGAGCAGCAGACGCTCCTGCGCGAGCTCGACGAAATGCGCAAGAGCGTGGACCACATCCGCGACATCGTCGCCACGCAGCAGGGCTACGCGAAAGTCGGCGGCACTGTCGAGCCGGTCATCGCCATGGACCTCGTCGAGATGGCGCTGCGCATGCAACTCACCGCGCTCACGCGGCACGACGTGACGGTGAACCGCCAGTTCAGCCCGGTGCCCACCGTCCTCGCCGAGAAGCACAAGGTGCTGCAAATCCTCAACAACCTCATTCGCAACGCCAAGCAGGCGATGGAGGCCAACCTCGACGGCAAGAAGCACCTCACCGTCCGCATCGCGCCCAACGGCCGCGGTGGCGTGAGCATGCAGGTGCAGGACAACGGCATGGGCATCGCGCCCGAAACCCTGGCCAAGATTTTCAGCCACGGGTTCACCACCCGGCAGGGTGGCCACGGCTTCGGCCTGCACAGCGCCGCGCTCGCCGCCAAGGAGATGGGCGGCTCGCTCACCGTGCACAGCGAGGGGCTGGGCAAAGGCGCGACCTTCAGCCTCGACCTGCCCGCCCAACCGAAGGAGGAGAAACGAGCTTGAGCAGCATCCCTGAAAACAAACGCATCCTGGTCATTGACGACAACCGGGCCATCCACGAGGACTTCCGCAAGGTCCTCACCGACAGCGGAGCCAACGCCGGCATGGACGCTGCGGAGGAGGCCTTGTTTGGCGACACCGCCGAGACTCGCCCCAAGCGCGCGACGTTCGACTTGGACTACGCTTCGCAAGGCCTCGAAGGCGTGGAGAAAGTCCAGGCGGCCCGCGCGGCCGGCACGCCTTACGCGATGGCCTTCGTGGACGTGCGGATGCCGCCGGGCATCGATGGCATCGAAACCACGGGGAGGATTTGGGAGGCCGCCCCCGACACGCAGATTGTCATCTGCACCGCCTACTCGGATTACTCGTGGGACGAAATGATCGCGAAGGTGGGCTACTCCGACCGTCTGGTGCTGCTCAAGAAACCTTTCGACAACGTCGAGGTGCTCCAGCTTGCCTGCGCGCTGACCGAGAAGTGGCGGCTCGCGCAGGAGGCCAAGCTCAAGCTCGAGCAACTCGAACGCATGGTGGCCGCGCGCACCGCCGAACTGCGCAATTCCATGGAACTGCTCCAGCAGAGCTTGAACAACTACAAGCGCACCGAGCAGCGCCTCCGCCGCAGCGAGGAACGCTTCCGCCTCATCACCGAGAACGCCGCCGACCTCATCATCGTCGTGGACGGCACCGGCCGGCCCCAATACCTCAGCCCGTCCGTGATCCACACCCTGGGCTACGTGGCCGAGGAACTGATGCGCAATTCCCTCTTCTCGCTCGTCCACCCTGAGGACCGCAGCATGACGGTGGACACGCTCAAGTCCGCCCTGCGCCAGACCACCGACCAGGTGCTCGAATACCGCCTCCAGCACAAGCAGGGTTACTGGCGCAAATTCGAGGCCCACGCCAGCGTCGTGCGCGAGAGCGACGCCAACGCCGGCAACCTCGTCCTCGTCTCGCGCGACATCACCGAGCGCGACCGCGCCGAGAAGGAGAACTTCCGCCTCGCCATCCAGCTTCAGCGCGCCAGCGACTCCGGCAACGTTGGCGTGATGGCCGCAGCCATTGCCGCCGAGTTGGAGCCGCTCTTGGAAGCCGTGCGCGACAAGGTGCGCTTCGCCGAGGACGCCTCGCGCCAGTTGCAGCCCCTGCTGCGGGCCGACAAAGACCTGCTGGCCGCCGCCACTGCGAACAAGCTCACCCCCGAGCTGCTCGCCAAGGCCACCGCCGCCGACCGCGCCACCGACGCGGACTACCTGGCCGCCGAAGTCCCCACGGCCCTCGCCGAGTGTCAGGCAAACATCGAGCGCATCGCCGAAATCCTCGCCGACATCCAAGTTGACGCACCGGCGTAAGCGCGACGCCCGCCGACCAAGTGGCCGGCAACCACCGGCTTGATTGACAAGCCCCCGCAGGCGCGCTGAGACTTCCGCCATGTTCCGCCGCGTGTTCCGCCGCCTCCACTGCGTCCCGTTGCTGGCCGGCCTCAGCTCCTGCCCTCACACTCCGCCCGCGGCCAGCGCCACCCGGCTGGTCGGCGTGGCGCAGGTGGACCTCACGCCGGAGTATCCGGTGCGGCTGAACGGCTACGGGGGCCGCCGTCTGGAATCCGAAGGCGTTGAGCAACGCATCCGCGCCAAGGCCTTGGCCATCGGCGGCGATGCCGAGCGCCCCTTCGTCCTCATCACCGTGGACAACTGCGGCGTGCCCGAGTGGATCCGCACCGAGTTGCTCAAACGCCTCGCGTCGCGCCGACTCACGAGCGAGTGCTTTGCCATCTGCTCCAGCCACACGCATTCCGCGCCCATGCTCAACGGCGTGTTGCCCACCATCTTCGGCGTGCCCATCCCGCCGGAGCATCAACGGAGCATTGACCGCTACACGCGCGAGTTCACGGACAAGCTCGAACAACTGACGCTCGCTGCGCTGGCGGATCGCAAGCCCGCGCACCTCGCGTGGACCAAGGGCGAGGTGAAGTTTGCCAAGAACCGCCGCAAACCTTCGCCCACGGGCTTCCAGAACGCCGAGAATCCCGATGGCCCCGTGGATCACGACCTGCCCCTGCTGCGCGTGACCTCGCCCGAGGGAATTCTCCGGGCGGTCCTCGTGAGCTACGCCTGCCACTGCACCACCAGCGGGCTCAACAAGCTGCACGCGGACTGGGCGGGCTGCGCGCAGTTCGCCATCGAGAAGGCGCACCCCGGCGTGGTCGCGCTCACCGCCATCGGCTGCGGCGCGGACCAGAACCCCTATCCGCGCGGCACCTACGCACTGGCGGACCAGCATGGCCAGTCGCTCGCGGACGAAGTGGCGCGGCTGTTGAAGGAAGGCAAGTTCACCGAGTTGCGGGCACCACTCACCGGCGTGACCAAGCGCATCGCACTGCCCTTCGACAAGTTGCCTACGCACGCCGAGTGGGCGGCCGCCGCAAAGAAGCCGGGGGCGGAAGGGCTGCGCGCGCAGTTCGCCCTGGCCGAGTTGGACAAGGGCAAGGCCATCCCTGCGGCGCTACCGTATCTCGTGCAGGTCTGGAGCTTCGGGCGCGACCTGGCAATGGTGTTCCTGCCCGGCGAGGTCGTCGTGGACTACGGGCTGCGCATCAAGCGCGAGTTCGACGGCAGCCGCGTGTGGGTGAACAGCTACGCGAACGATGTGCCGTGCTACATCCCCTCACGTCGCGTTTGGGAAGAAGGCGGCTACGAAGCAGCGGGGGCGATGGTTTACTACAACCGCCCCAACCGCTTCGACGGCACGCAGGAGACGCGCATCTTCGACGCGGTGCATGGGCTGATGCCGAAAGTGTTTGTCGCTCCGGTCAAGTAACCTTCCGCCAACTCCCCCGTCCGACTCACACACACTATGAACCGCCTGCCTCGTCTGTTCGCCCTGCTATTCCTCGCCTCGGCTTTCACTGCGCGCGCTGCCGAACTCGCCATTCCGGACAACGTCACTTTCGAGCGCGACATCGTGTATGCCGAGGCCGGCGGCGCGAAAGTGCAGCTCAACCTGGCGCGCCCGAAGAACGCGAGCGGCCCGCTCCCCGCTGTGCTGTGCATCCACGGCGGCGGGTTTCGCGCCGGCTCACGCGAGGGTTACAACAAGCTCTGTCTCACGCTCGCCCAGCGCGGGTTCGTGGCGGCCACGATCAGCTACCGGCTCGCGCCGATGCATCAGTTCCCCGCCGCCGTCCACGACACGAAGGCCGCCGTGCGCTGGCTCCGCGCCAACGCGGCGAAGTATGGCATCAACCCCGACCGCATCGGCGTGACCGGCGGCTCGGCGGGCGGACACCTCGTGCAATTCCTCGGCGTCACGGCGGGCGTGAAGGAATTCGAGGGCGTCGACAACCCCGGTTTCTCCAGCGCCGTGACCTGCGTGGTGAACGTGTATGGCCCGAGCGACTTCACCAAGTCCTACGGCAAGAGCGTGGACGCGCACGTCGTGCTGCCCATGTGGCTCGGCGGCGACGTGGAGACCGCTCGCGCACGGCACATCCAGTCCAGCCCGCTCAACTGGGTCAACCCGAACGCCGCGCCCACGCTCATCATCCACGGCACCGAGGACAAATACGTGGCCTACGAGCAGGCCGTCTGGATGCGCGACCGGCTGACGGCGTGCGGCGTGCCGGTGGAATTGCTCACGCTGGAAGGCGCGGGCCACGGCTTCAAGGGCGCGGATGCTGAGAAGGCCGAGGCCGCGCTCCTCGCCTACTTCGAGCAGCGGCTGAAGAAGTAGCGGGGACGAGCGGTGGGCGCGATGCTCGGACGAACATCAGGCAGCCTTCGTAACACCGTGCGGCACCTTCGGTTCCGCGTTGATCATTTCCCAAAGCACCGCGAGGTAGCTGCGGCGGATGGGTTGAAGGTAGCCGGGTTCGTGCTCCTGCAGGAGCCGTGAGAGCTTCCGCAGGTTGTAGAAGGGCACGCCGAACTGCGTGTGGTGTGCGAGATGGGTGTCGAAGCCGAACGGCGCGATGAGGTAGGCCTCCAGGAACGTCGCCTCGATGTCCACAGTGGCCTGCTCCAGATCGTCGAGCGGCGCGGGGTCGGTCGTGTGCAGATACCAGTAGCCGTGCTCCACGAAGATGCGGACCTCGTCGAGGAGTTGTGCGATGAGCACCAGCGGCGCCAGCCAGTGCGTGAAGTAGGCCCACCAGTGGAACTGCGTGGCAAACAGCGCGAAGAGCGCGGCTTGTCCGGCGAGGATGAGGCCGAGTTGCACCCAGTCGCGCTCGGTCTCGATGGTCTTGCCACCAAACTGCGCGCGGGTGGTGAACTTGCGGATCACCTTGCGGAAGAGTGAGACGACCACGCCGGTGAGCAGCGCCCACGCGCGCGGCAGGCCGGGTTTCACGCGCAGCGGCGGGCTGTAGAGCGGCGCGTCCACGTCCTCTCCGATTTTCTGCGGGGACTTGTGGTGCTGCAGGTGCGACTTCCGGTAGAGGAGGAAGTTCATGCCCAGCAAACCGCTCAGACCCTTGCCCACCGCCTCGTTGACCGCGACGGGGAAGAAGAGGTTTTTGTGCGTCGCCTCGTGGATGGCCATGACGAGGCGATACTGCATGAAGCCGATGACGATGAAGGCCGCCACCCAGACCGGCCACAGCGGCCAGAGCTTCATCGCCACGAGCGCGAGGGCGATGATGCCAACGGTGGAGCCGACGTGGAGCGCGACGGGGAGGTTGCGCCGGTCCTCGCGCAACTCCCTGATTTTATCGAGCATCTCTTTCGTCA
>JBJTAU010000595.1:0-3763 GCA_046090965.1 Limisphaerales bacterium
CATCGGCAGCGCCCGGCGCCTCCAAGCCGCCCGCGCGTTGCTGGAGCTGACGCTCTTCGGCCCGGACGCGCGGCAGATGGCCGAGTGGGAAATGCCCGCCGCCCAAGCCGAGGAACTGACGCGCGAGATGCGTTCCTTCCATCTCAAGGACAAACAGGGCCGCGTGCTGCCGATGATTCCCAGCGGCTCACCGACGGCCAGCTTGCCGCCGAAGAAGAGGTGGTGATAGAGCGGGAACTCGACGGCCACCTGCGATTCACCGTGGCTGACGGGCTGGTCCGGCAGGAGGATGTGATGCGGGGACTTGAGGCCGCGCTGCATGAGCACCTTGACGATCTCGGGCGGGCAGCCGGCCAGCAGGGAGTGCTCGCGGTCGGAGATGTAGAACACGCCGGGAAAGATCGGCTAGACGTGCATGGCAGGAGAATGCGCAAAATCCTCCTGGTCGCAAACCAAAACCGCCAGCGGCCGATCTGCCGGCTCAGTTCCAGTTCAAATCCTCCGGCTGTTCGCTCAAGAGCCGGTATTGCCAGCCCTGCTGCCGGACGAGCTTGACCCAGAGCTGCTTGTCCTCGCCGGCGAAGACCAGTTCCACCGAGGCCGGGTGCGTGAGCCACGCGCCGCGCTTCATTTCATCGTCAAGCTGACCGGGCGACCAGCCGGCATAGCCGGCAAAAACCTTCAACTGCTGCGTGGGCGAGACGGAGCCGCCCAGCTCCACCAGTTCATCGAGCGAAGGTTCGAGGTTGAGGTTCGGCATCACGCTGGCGTCCGGCAGGAAAATGTCCGCGTGCAGGTAGCTCAACGCCTGCGGCTGGACTGGCCCGCCGAGGAAGAGCGGCCTGTCCTTGAGCGTCTCGGGCAAATCCGCCACGAGCGCCTCGCCGATCTTTTTGTCCGTCGGCCGGTTGACCACCAGGCCGAACGCGCCCTCGGCGTCGTGCTGGCAGATGAGGACGACGGTGCGGTGAAAGTAGGAACCCGCAAGCTTGCCGCCATCGAGGAGTAACTGCCCTTTGAGCGATGTGAACTTGGCAGGCATGGCAATCGCGCGCAGCGAATCTGCTCCACGCTTGCGAGACTGACAACCCCGTTTATGCTGCGGGCATGAAACCGCTGCTGCTGCTCGCCCTGCTCGCCATCGTCCTCGCCGCCACTGGTTGCCAGACTGACAAGGGCAGCCGCGAGTTCATCCCGGGCAAGGGGTGGGTGCCGATGCGGAAGTAGCTTGCGGCGGTCAGCGATCAGCTTCCAGCAAGCGGCACGGAAAACTGGAACCTACTTGCTCCGCTTCGGCCGGTTCATCGAGAGGATGCTCAGGCCGCGGAAGCAATTGCCGGAGCCGCCGGTGATGACGCGCTTGACGGGTTCGCCGGTCTTTGGGTCGTGGGTGAGCGCCGGGTCCTTCATGCTCTGCTGCACCTCGAAGCGCCGCGGCTTCTGCTTCGGGTTCCTGGGGATCGTCTCGTAAATGTAAACGGCCATAGACTGAATGGTTGCTGCGGGAAATGGACACCCGGAATGGCGGTGCGTTCAAGCAGGAAAACGGGAGTCTTATGAGGAAAGCCGGAAGGCAGGAAGGGATTGGCGCGTCGCGCATCTTCCCAACCTTCCTGCCCTCCTGCCTTCCTCATAAAAAAAACCACCGGGATTGCTCCCGGTGGCTCGAAGTTGTTACTTCCCTTCCTGACTCAGTAAGCCGCCTGCGCGCCCTTGATGTTGCGCTTGGGCATCCACGGCATGAGGCCGCGCAGTCGCTCGCCGGTTTTCTCGATCAGGTGGTTCTCGTCGGCCTGGAGCAGGGCGTTGTATTTCTTGTAGCCGCCCTTGTATTCGGCCACCCAGTCCTTGGCGAACTTGCCGGTCTGGATGTCCTTCAGCGCCTTCTCCATCCGCTTCTTCACGGACTTATCAATGATCTTCGGGCCGACCGTCACGTCGCCCCACTTGGCGGTCTCAGAGATGGAGAAGCGCATGCCGGCGATGCCTTTCTCGTTCATCAAGTCCACGATCAGCTTCAGCTCGTGCAGGCACTCGAAGTAAGCCATCTCGGGCGAGTAGCCCGCCTCGACCAGCACCTCGAAACCCGCCTTCACCAGCGCGGTGCAACCGCCGCATAGCACGGTCTGCTCGCCGAACAAGTCGGTCTCGGTCTCTTCCTTGAAGTTCGTCTCGATGACACCGGCACGGGCGCCGCCGATGCCCTTGGCCCAGGCGAGCGCGATCTTCTTCGCCGCGCCGCCACCCTGATAAACCGCGATGAGCGAGGGCACGCCTTTGCCTTCGGTGTATTGACGACGGACGATGTGGCCGGGGCCTTTGGGCGCGACCATGATGACGTTCACGTTCTTCGGCGGGACGACGGTCTTGAAGTGGATCGCGAAGCCGTGGCTGAAGAGCAAGGTCTTGCCCTTGGTGAGGTTGGGCGCGATGTCCTTTTCATAGCAGGCGGCCTGCTTCGTGTCGGGCAACGCGACCATGATGACATCGGCGCGGCGCACGGCATCGGCGGTGGGCACGACCTCGAAGCCCTTTTCGCGGGCGACCGCGATGGACTTGGAGCCTTCGTAGAGGCCGATGATGACGTTGCAACCGCTGTCCTTGAGGTTCAGCGCGTGGGCGTGGCCCTGCGAGCCGAAGCCGAGGACGGCGAGGGTTTTATTCTTGAGCACGCCGAGATCGGCGTCTTTGTCGGTGTAGACTTTGGAGGGCATGGGGCGTGGTTCGTGTTGCGTGTTGCGTGACTGAAAACTGAAGACTGAAAATTGGTTACTTCCGGGGCAGGGCCACCTTGCCCGTGCGCGTGAGGTCCAGCACGCCGAAGGTCTGCATGAGCGTGAGGAACTTCTCGATCTTGGATTCGTTGCCGGTGATCTCGATGGTGAGGCTCTTGGGCTGCACGTCCACGATCTTGGCGCGGAAGATGTCGGTGATCTGCATCACCTCGGCGCGGGTTTTGGAGTCCACGCTCACCTTCACCAGCACCAGCTCGCGGTCAATGTATTCGCCGTCGCGGAAATCAATGACCTTTAGCACCTCGACCAGTTTGTTGAGCTGCTTGACGATCTGCTCGAGCGTGGCGTCGTCGCCGCGCGTGACGATGGTCATGCGCGAGACGCTGGCGTCCTGCGTGGGGGCGACGTTGAGCGTGTCAATGTTGTAGCCGCGCCCCGAGAAGAGGCCGGCCACGCGCGTGAGCACGCCGAACTTGTTTTCCACCATCACCGAAATCGTGTGTCGCATACGGCTGGCGGCTGACTTTCGCCGCCAAGGGGCGCGCAATGTAACAAGCACGCCGGGCCGGTCAACCTTGGTTTTCCACGCTTGGACGCGGCTACTTCAGCGTGAGCACGAAGGCCTGAATGTCTTCGAGTTCCTGCGGGCTGAAGATGTCGCCCATCGGCGGCATCGGCGAGACCTTGTATTGCTCGTAGCCTTTCGTGAGCACCTTGCTCGGTTCGAGCAAGCTCTCGCGGATGTAGGCGGGCGTGCCGCGTGTGGCGATGCCGTCGAGCGCGGGGCCGACGGTGCTGCCCTGGCCCTTCACCGAGTGGCAAAGGATGCACGCGGCGGCGTGCTTGTAGAACAGGTTCTCGCCGCGCTTCGCGTCGCCGGCCACGAGCCTCACTTCGTTCTCGACGGACGTCAGTTCCACGAGCCGCACGTCGTCGAAGTAGCCGTCGCCGCGCGCGACGTGCAGCACATTGATGCTGGCCTTCGTGCGCGAGCCGCTGTTGAAGATGACTTCCACCTCGGTCCAATC
>JBJTAU010000596.1:0-3093 GCA_046090965.1 Limisphaerales bacterium
GGCAAGTAGGATGGTCGGATTCACCAAGTGCAGAACGCGATGTTTGTTCCTGCGCGGCTGGAGGTCTTTTGCTTTCTGCCCCCTCACTCCGGCCCTCTCCCCCGATGGGGGCGAGGGAGAAGATGGCCGTCTTCGCCCCACACGCCAGCACCAGCAGCGGCATCGCAATGAACGCCGCCAGCCAGAGCCACGCCTGTTCGCGCAGTGGCCAGTTCAGCTCGATGAACAGCGGGTAGCCCAGCAGCGCCACGAAACTGCCGGCGTTGCTCGCCGCGTAGAGAAAGTATGGGTCGCGCGCTCCAGCGTCGTTCGAGGCTGCAAACCACCGCTGCAACAACGGCGTGGTCAGCGCGAGCGCGAAGAACGCGGGGCCGACATTGAGCAGCAGTTGCGCGAGCAGCCACGCAGTGGGCCAGTTCAGCCACGGCGTGGATGCCGTTTCGTTCAACCGGATGGGCAGGGTCGCGAACGCCGCCAGCAGCAGCGCGAGATGCGTGATGAGCTGCCTTCGCGGCGTGCAACGGCGAGCGAGCCAGTGCGCCGCCGCGTAGCCCGCGAGCAGCATCGCTTGGAAGAACACGAGGCAGGTGTTCCACACGGCGGGCGCGCCGCCGAGCTGCGGCAGCACGAGTTTGCCCACCATCGGCTCGACCCAGAAGAGGAGCGCGGCACTCCAGAACAGGGTGATGGCAAAGACGGCGGTCACGAGCGAACGCGCGGACTGTAGGTTTGCGCCGGGGTCGACGCAAGGCGCGGACTCCTGCATTGGCAATGGCTGGGAGCAGAGGTAGGCTCCGCGCAAGGCATTGCAATATCGGCACCGGCACCGCGTGACTTACTCCGACTGCACGATGGGCAACCACGTCTATCACGCGCGCTATCTGGACATCCTGGAGGCGGCCCGTGGGGAGTTCTTCCGCTCGGCGGGCGTGCCCTTGGCGTCGTTGCACGAACTCAATTTGTTTTTTCCCGTCGTGGAGTCGCATCTCCACCATGAAGCCACGGCGCGCTATGATGACGAACTGGTCATCGAGGTGGTCGTGACCGAGCTGGACCAGCAGAAGATTACCTTTGCCTACGGCGTTTCCAACACGCGCAGCCAGATTCTCCTGAGCGGCCTCACGCGGCACATCTGCGTCGGCCCGGACGGCAAGCCCAAGCCGATTCCGGCGGAGTTCTACGAGAAGCTCAGTCTCGCCTTCACCGGCAAAGCCCCCGCTCCGGTGGCAGCCGCGCCGCGCACTCCGAAGCTGCCCGCCTGAGCCGTGCCCACCGGTGCGCTCCGCTCAGGCGCGCCCGTAAAGCTTCTTCAACGCCGCAGCGTTGTAGCTGCGGGTCACCCCCGCTAGCGACCGCACGCGCAGCGAGCCATTCACGATTTCCACCACCACGCCCGCGTAGCCGGGAATGTCCACATGCTTGCCGAACGCGCACTCGGGAAACTCCGGCTGCGTGGCAAAGGTGCGGATCGCCCGCACCGGCTGCTCGAAGTCAGGTTCCGTGATCAGCCGGCGCACCGGAGCTGGCGGTTCCGGCTCGTCCGCTGCGGGCGACGGCGTGATCGGCTTGAACGGCTCCGGGCTGAACGTCTGCGATACGGGTTTGGTGCGGTCTGGCGGCGCGAAAAGCGTCTTGAGCCGGTAAGCGTTAAACCGCTGGGTGATGCCGTCGGGCGATCGCACCTTGAGCGACTGGTTGATGATCTCCACCACCACGCCCGCGAAGCCGTGGATGCTTACGTGTGCGCCCAGCGTGCAATGCGGGAAGTCCGTCCGCTCGGTGAACTGGCCGATGGGAACCGGCTCACCGGAAAAGTCCGGCACGGTGATCACTTTCGGCGTCGGCGTGGCCGGCGCGGTTTCAGGGCTTGAATCGGGAGTCTCAGGCGACTGCATGGGCCGGACATCTTCGCCGCCTGCCAGCCGGTTGGCGAATGGATTTTGGAAAAACTTGGCCGGGCAGGATCTCGGTGTGCTCACCTATCCGTCTCGCGGTAGTCCTTCAGAAACTTTCCCGAGATGTGCGTGCCCGTGTTAAAGCCGGCGATGATCGGATCAACGATCCGCGCCGCGCCGTCCACGATGTCCAGCGGCGGATGGAACCGATGCTGCTCCTGTTTGCGCGCGGCGATTTGCACCGGGTCCTCGTCCGTCACCCAGCCGGTGTCCACGGCGTTCATGTGGATGCCGTCGGTGTGGTAGTCCGCCGCGCTGGTGCGCGTCATCATGTTCAGCGCGGCCTTGGCCATGTTCGTGTGCGGGTGCCGCGTGGTCTTGAACTTCCGATAAAATTGTCCCTCCACGGCGGAGACATTGACGATGTGCTTGTCGCGCTCCGGCGAACGCAGCATCAGCGGCTTGAGCCGCGCGTTGAGGATGAACGGCGCGACGGCGTTCACGAGCTGCACTTCAAGCAGCTCCACGGCGGGAACTTCGTGCATCAACAGCCGCCAGGAATTCCGCTCGCGCAAATCCACCTGCTGCAAATCCTGGTCGAGCTTGCCCACAGGAAAAAGCGCCTGCTGCGCCGCGAGTTCTTCCGGCAACAACGGCAACTGTGAGAGCGCGGCGGCGTGGGTGAGGCCGGCAGCGCCACTGGTCGAGCGTCGAGCGTCGAGCGTCGAAGGCTCCGCGTCCTTTCGACCCTCGGCTCCTTCGGGCAGCAAATGATACCCGCGCAAGCCCTCGTAAGCGCCGAGCAGTTTCGCCGCTTCCGATGGCAGGTCATGCAACGGCCCGTTCTCCCGCTCCATCATGTGCGCGTAAAAATCCGGCGGCCGCCGCACTGTCTGGCAGGCGTTGTTGATGATGAAGTCGAGCCGCGACCGCGTGGCTAGCAAGTGCCGGCAAAAAGCTTCCACGCTCGGCGTGTGGCGCAGATCGAGGCCGAAGATTTCCAGCCGGTGCCCCCATTCCTTGAAGTCCGGTTCGGCCGCGTACCGCAGCGCTGAGTCGCGCGGAAATCGCGTGCTCACCATCACGTTCGCCCCCGCGCGCAGCAGCTTGATGCCGGCTTGATACCCGCTCTTCACCCGCCCGCCCGTCAGCAGCGCCACGCGTCCCCGCAGGTCCGCCGACTCGGTGCGTTTGCGCC
>JBJTAU010000597.1:0-6915 GCA_046090965.1 Limisphaerales bacterium
CTTCGCCGCCGAGACTACCGCCGCCACCGTCCTTTTCGTCGCCGCCAAGCTCGGCATGCCCGTCTCGACCACGCACGCCATCACCACCAGCATCATGGGCGTCGGCACCGCCAAGCGGTTCAACGCCATCCAATGGAGCGTTGTCGAGCGCATCCTCTGGGCGTGGGTGCTCACCCTCCCAGCCACGGCCACCGTCGCTTATCTCTTGATGCGCTTGTGCCAGGCAGTCGGCTGGGCGAAGTGAGGGGAACAGTGATTAGTAATTAGTGCCGAGTGAAGAGTGCGTCGCCGCACGACTAATTACTAAGCACTAATCACTTCCCCGCTCCCAGCCACACCGCCGCCGCGCACGAAGCCGCGTGCCCCAACCAAATCAGCGCGACGGCCTGGGGCTTGCCAAGGCCGCGCCGGACGAGCCGGTGCGAAAGGTGATTAGTATCGCCGACCCAGACTGGTTTCCCCGCCCGCCAGCGAATCCACATCACGCACAGCATGTCGCCGAGCGGCACGGCCAGCACCAGCAGCGGCGCGAGCACGGCGAGCGGACGCGGGTTTTGCGCGGTGTAGAAGTGCGGCAGAATCGCCAGCACCGCGAGCAGGAATCCCGTTAGGTGGCTGCCGGAATCGCCAAGGAACGCACTGGCCTTCGGATAGTTGAACGGCAGGAAGCCCGCCAGCGCGCCCGCCGCCAGCAGCGCGAGGGAGGCGACGAGATATTGCCCCTGCAGCGCCGCGATGGCTGCGAACGCGCCCGCCCCGAGCGACCCAAGGCCGGCGCAGAGGCCGTTCATGTTGTCCATGATGTTGACCGCGGTGACGACGGTGAGAATCCACGCCACGGTCACGCCGTAGCTGAACAGGGGCGACAGTGGATGCGTGGGAAACAACTTGATGCGCACGCCTGCCAGCGCGACCAGCAACGCGATGCCGAGCTGCGTGGCGAACTTCGGCCCCGCGCGCAGCTCGTGTTTATCGTCCAGCCAGCCGAGCACGACCATTCCCAGCGCGCCGATGAGGATGGCGGCAAGTTGAAGGCCGCGCTTCTCGAAGCCGTAGCTGATTTTCTCCACCGCGCCCGCGGGCAGCACGTTGAGTTGCAACGCCACCGCCCCCAGCAGCAACGGCACGAGCAAGCCCGTGAGCACCGCGAGTCCGCCCGCGAGCGGGATGGGCGTGTCGTGGATTTTCCGATGGCCGGGATCGTCCACGAGCCCGGTCCGCACGCACCAAGCGCGCCACAGCGGCAGCGACACTGCGGTCGCCAGCGCGCCGCCGAGGAACGCGAGCAGGTAGGCGCTGAAGGGAAAAGTCATGGGAATGCGGAATGCGGAGTGCGGAATGCGGAACCAGCGGGCCACGAAGCCCCACCGTGAATCCCCTCTCCCCCATCGGGGGAGAGGGAGAAGATGCGTCGCGTCTCCGTAGTCTTCGGCATGAGAAGGGACGCGTTCATCGCTTCGCCTCCGCTTGGAGCCGCAGATACAGCGCGTGCAACTCGTCCACCATGCGCTGCGTGGGGAACTGTTCTTTCACTAACTCGCGGCCGCGCGCTCCGAATTTCTCAGCGAGCACGGGCTTCGTAATGAGTTCACTCAGCCAGTGTGCGACGGCTTCGACGTTGCCGGGCTTTACGAGATAGCCGGTTTCGTTGTCCAGACATACCTCACGCGCCCCATCACAGTCGTAGGCGACGATGGGCTTGCCTGCCGCGAGTGCCTGCGGCAGCACGCGGGCCAGTCCCTCGCGGCGAGACAGATGCGCGACGGCATCCATGATGCCGAGGTAGCCGGGAACCTCTTCGGGTCGGACCAAGCCCGTGAACACAACACGTCCTTGCAGCAGCTTTCCTCCAGGCAGCATGGGCAAGGAAGTGAGCAATGGCCGCAGGTTGCCATCCCCGACCAGTAGCACTTTGATTCGGGGAAAACGCTCGGCCAACAACATCGCTGCCCCCAGCAGCTCCACGTGTCCCTTGTGCTCGAACAGCCTGGCCACCTTGCCGATGACGAAGTCGTCCGGGGCGATGCCGAGTTTCGCGCGCAGGGCCGGATCGTTCTTCGCGTTGAGGAACGGCTCCAGGTCGAAGCCGCGGAAGATGCGGGTGTATTGCTCGGGGCGGCCGATGCCGGCGGCGAGGTATTGCTCGGTCATCGCGTTGGCCACGGAGACGAAGTGCGTGGTGACTCGGCCCGCGCGGCGCTCGGCAGCGCGGAAAGCGAAGTTCGCCAGCGGGCCTTGAAACGGGCCGAAGCTCGGGCCGTGGATGGTGTGGACGATGAGAGGCACGCCCGCCGCGTGCGCCGCGAGCCGGCCCAGCACGCCGGCCTTGCCGCTGTGGGTGTGGACGAGGTCGGGCCGCTGCGCGCGGAAGAGCGCGGTGAGCTTGCGGAGCGCGAGCCAGTCATGCCACGGCGAGACGGGGCGGATGAGTTCGGGGACGATGGTAAGCAGACCGGGGATCCCGGCGATGCGCGGCTCAAGCGTGCCTTCCGGGCCGCTCGTCGGGCCGGAGATGAGTTGCACTTCCACGCCGGGCTTCGCTCTCAGTCCGAGCACGCTGGCGATGGTATTCTCCTGCGCACCGCCGACGATCAACCGCGTGATGACGTGGGCAACGCGCATGGTTCGCGTCATTTGCCGCCGAGTTCTTTCAGCCGCTGCTGGGCGATTTTGGTTTCGGGGGCGTCGGGCGGGGCGAGCTTGAGGCCGGCTTCGTAGTGCTTCTTCGCGTCGCCGGTCTGCTTGCGCTGCCAGGCGATTTCGCCGAGGCCGAAGTGACCGTTGTGCGTGGCAGGTGCGAGTTCGATGAGCTTCGCGTAATCCTTCGCTGCGTCGTCGAGGCGGTTGAGGTTCATCAAGGCCATTGCGCGGTTCAGGTGCGCGCCGGGGTGGTTGGGCTGCGCTTCAATGAGCCGGGTCAGCGGCGCGAGTGCGGCCTCGAACTGTTTCATCTGGATAAGGATGCCGCCCTTGTTCACGAGCGCGCGCGGGCTGGTGGGCGCGACCTTGAGCTGCGCCTCGGTCACGGCCAGCGCGTTGGTGAAGCGGCCGGAGAGCAGATAAATCTCCGTGAGCGAATCCAGCAGCGGCAAGTCGGCGGGGAACTTCTTCAGCGCGTCGGTGAAAGCCTGTTCCGCCTCGGCCTTCTGGCCTTTCTGCGAGAGCACGAGGGCGTCGAGGCGCAGGACGGCGGCTTCGGTCGCGACGAGGCCGGCGCGCAACTCAGGCTTGGCGCGCGCGGCATCGAGGGCGGCCTTGGCGCGGTCGGGGAGGCCGAGGGCGATGAAGGTGTCGGCGATGGCGAGGTGCGCGAGATGGTTGGTGGGCGCGAGTTCGGTGACGCGGGTGAACTGGATGATGGCCTGACGCGGCAGGCCGGACTGGCGGAGCGACTGGCCGAGCGCGAAGCAGAAGTTCGGCTCGTCAGGCGGGCCGTGCTTGGCGAGGACGGTGCCCCACGTCTGGCCGGGGCCAAGGAGTTCCTGCGCGATCTGGGCGGGGTTGTTGGTGGCGGGCTTGCCGGTGCGGAGAGCTTCGTTGAAGTCACGGTTGAGGACGGCGACGAGGGTGGAGGGGTTCGCTCGGGAGGCACCTGCAAAGGCGAGCGCTGCATTGGTCAGCCCACCGCTGCGTTGAATGCTCACGGCGATGCTGTTTGCAGTTGCCGAGTGAAGCGCACGCAGCGATTGGGCATCCGGCGAAGAGTCTGCAAACGCGACGGACGACTCCCACAACATGGGGTCGCAAATGGCCCGGGCAAGTGCAGGAACTGCCAACAACTGTTGCGGCGGGACAATCTGATTCGTGGCGTAGAGCCGAAGCTCATTCCCAAGCCCCGTCGGCTCCGGCCAGAGATTTTCCAAATACATCGCCGGCACGGGCGGGTGTAGAAGGACGACGTGATTCGAGCGCGACTGCATCCCGAGGAAACTGGCGATGGCGATGGGCGGGATGACTTGCGTGTCGGGCGTCGCGCCGGGGTCGGGCCAGCGGCCGGCGTGGCGCTTCGCAAGCTGTCGGTGGTAGCGCGTGAGCTGGAGCATCCGCGCATCGAGCAGCAGGTGTGGCGACGCCTCGCCGTGGAAGTGCGCGGCCACGAGCAGCAGGTGCGTGGGCTGTTCACTGAGGGCGAGCGCGCCCTGACCGGGCAGGCCTTTCGCCAGTTGCGACGCGAACTCCCGCACCGTCGTGCCGTTCTGCGCGCGGAGGGACGGGAGATTCTTCATCACCAGCCAGCCCGGCAGCGCCACCAGTCCGAGCCACACGATGCCCACGCACGCGAAGTTGAGCGCCTTGCCGAGTGGGCCGGGCTTTTGCCACGCCTTCTCCTCCTGTGTCCCGCAAATCAGCAGGAAGTAGCCCGCACAGTAGCCGATGACTAGCGCGCCTAGGTAGTAGAACGGTAGCATCGCCTGCCCGTAGCCGAGCGCGCGCGGGCTGAACTCCTGGTCGAGGGTCATGAACACGCAGAGGGCGAGAAACCCGGCGTGCATCACGCGGAAGAGGAGGTTCGAGAGGAAGCTGCCAGCGGCACTCACGTCACCGAAGGTCGAGGACCAGCGGACGCCGATGAGGGCGAGCGGCAAGAGTGTGGCGAGCGAGAGCAGAAGGACGCGGCCCTTGGGGTTGAGCAGCAGCGCGTTTTTCTGTGCGCCCAACTCGGCCTTGAGCAGGTCCCCAAAACCGAAACCAAACTCCGGCGACGCGGTGAGCGGATTGAACAGGTAGAGCAGCAGGCCCGCACCGCCCCACAGCGCGAGCGTGCCGAGGAAGCGGAGGTTGAAGAACGCGAGGCCTTTCACCCAGACGAGCGCCACGAGCAGGAACGGCGCGAAGCCGACCATCGCCCAGTTGTTCGCGAAGCCGAGGCCGCACGCGAGGGCGAAGCGGGCGAGCCACTCGTCATCCTGCGCGAGACGGAATTCCAGCAGGCACCAGATGGCGACGGCTAAGAGCAGGAGGTCGAGCGCCTCGCCGGTTGCGGCGGTCGCGTGCTCCCAGAAGCTGAGTTGCAGACCGGCGGCCAGAACGGCGAGGAGCGGCGGGAGCCAGTTCGCGGGGAGGTCGAGCAGGCCGGAGCCGTCGCGCAGGCGGGCGCGCTGGTCGCGCGTGCGGTCCTGCGGCAGGAGCGCGACGCGCCGGGCGAGCTGCGCGAGCGTGAGCGCGGAGCAAAGCGCGGCGAAGGCGTTTAGGGCGGGGATTTGCGCACCGGCGGGGAGCGCCTTCACCGGCAGCGGGAGCAGGTGGTCGAGCGGGCGGCCTAACTTCGGATTCCACCAATCCCAGCCAAGAACCTGAGCGGTCAGCCCGAGCGCGGGCAGCGTGACCCAGCCCGCGAGCGTGGCGAGGTAAAGCACCAGCGCGGCGGCGGCGACGGCCCATGGCAGGACGGAGCGGGCGAAGTTACGCGGGGCGGAAGGCGGATTGTCCATAGTGCTGAACCGCGCGCAGAATACGGACGATGCGGGCGAGCGACAAGGAACTTGCGGGGCGACGGGAGGTTCCGGCACAGTCCGCATCCCTGTCGCCGCACGTCGCGGGACAGAGATTTCATGCAGAGCACGCACAACTGGCCCATTCAGGCCACGCGCCCGATCATCACGCCGCGCCAACTTGCTGACTCGCTCCCGCTCACGCCGGAGGTCACCCAGACGGTCGTCGCCGGGCGGCGCGCGGTGCAAAACATCCTCGACCGGAAGGATCACCGCCTGCTGGTCGTCATCGGCCCCTGCTCGATCCACGATCCGGTGGCGGCGGTGGACTACGCGCGGCATCTATTGCCGCTGCGGCAGGAATTCGCCGGCCGGATGGAGATCGTCATGCGGGTGTATTTCGAGAAGCCGCGCACCATCCTTGGCTGGAAAGGCCTGATCAACGACCCGCATCTCGACGGCTCGTGCGACATCGAGGCTGGCTTGAAGGTCGGGCGCAAGCTGTTGCTGGACATCGTTGGCCTCGGGATGCCGGCCGGAACGGAGTTCCTCGATCCAGTCGTGCCACAATACCTCGCCGACCTCGTGAGCTGGGCGGCGGTGGGCGCGCGCACGACGGAATCGCAGACGCACCGCGAGATGGCGAGCGGCCTCTCGATGCCCGTGGGCTTCAAGAACGGCACGGATGGCAGCCTTGAGACTGCCGTCAACGCGATGAAGGCCGCGCGGCACGAACACAGTTTCCTGGGCATTGATCCCGACGGGCGCACCTGCATCATCCAGACCACGGGCAACAAAGGCGGGCACATCGTCCTGCGCGGCGGCAAGCACGCGACGAACTACGACGAGCGCAGCATCGCCGAAGCGGTCAAGCAATTGCACGAGGCCGGCCTGCCCGGCGAGTTGATCGTGGATTGCAGTCACGCAAACTCCGGCAAGAAGCACACGCGCCAGCAGACCGTCTGGCAGCATCTCATCGAGCAGCGTGTCGCCGGCAGCAAGTCGGTGATCGGCGTGATGCTCGAAAGCAATTTGGAGGAAGGCAGCCAGCCGCTGGGGAGCGACTTGAAGGCTTTGCGCTACGGCGTCTCCATCACTGACGCGTGCCTCGGATGGAAGGACACCGAAGCGCTGTTGCGCAAGGGCCACGCGCTGCTGGCGGGCGGGCATTAAAGGAAGTGCACAGGGCGGCATCCCGGCGACCGAACCGGGTGAATGGTTTTGATCGCAGGCTTAGGGCAGTTCGCCCAGCGCGCCGGGCTTCACAACCATGTAAACGCGGTCGAACCATTGGCGGGGTGTCTCCTTGCCGGAGGGCGCGGGCTTGGGCGGGAAACGGTTCACGATGGCGAGGTGCAGGATGTTTTGTTGCAGCAGCGGCTTGAGCGTGGGCGACTGCGCGGTGACTGCGACGAGCTTGGCCTTGATCCCTTGAAACGCGGCCACGTCCTCCTTCGCGAGTTGCGCGGGCAGGCTCATGAAG
>JBJTAU010000598.1:0-5269 GCA_046090965.1 Limisphaerales bacterium
CGTGGCGCTGGTCGGTGGCGGCACGGTACCGCGCCCCGGCGAGATCTCGCTGGCGCATCACGGCGTGCTCTTTCTGGATGAATTGCCGGAGTTCAAACGCAGCGTGCTGGAAACGATGCGCCAACCGTTGGAAGACGGCAAAGTCACCATCTCGCGCGCGGCTGGCACGGTCACGTTCCCCTCGCAGTTCATGCTCGTCGCCGCGATGAACCCGACGCCCGATGGCAAGATGCCCCACGAGTCGAAGAGTTCACCACGCGAAATCCAGAACTACCTTGGGCGCATCTCCGGGCCGTTGCTGGACCGCATCGACCTGCACGTGGAGGTGCCGCAGGTGAAGTTCCGCGAGCTGCAAGCGGCGAAGCCGGGTGAGACTTCCGCGCAAGTCCGCGAGCGGGTCATCGCCGCGCGGCGTAGTCAGCAGCAGCGCTTTGCCGGGAAGAAGGTCACTTGCAACGCGCGCCTGGGCACGCGCGAGCTGAAGGCGTTCTGCGCATTGGACGAGGCGGCCAGCGAGTTGCTCAAGCACGCGATGTCCGAGATGGGCCTCAGCGCCCGCGCGCACGACCGCGTGCTGAAGGTCGCCCGCACCATCGCGGACCTCGCCGCCAGCACGGACATCAGTGCCGAACACTTGGGCGAGGCGATCCAGTATCGCTCGCTGGATCGGCAGCTGTGGGGGTGATCCGGGGCGGCTCAATTCGGGAACACGGCGGTCTGCGTTGTCAGGCCGGTGGTGGAGGAGATCAGAGTCGCTTGCTGATCCAACGCGGCGGAGGTGAGCTGTTGCACGCTACCATAGGAGAGCGAGGTGTTGCCGGCCCAGTCGTGCTGGCCAAAAATGCCCGAGGGTGCCGTGCCCACCACCCAATACATCTTGCCGGGCGCTGGCAACGGAAAGGTCGTGCCTTGGGCGCCGCGTCCGAGGATCGCCGAGTTCGGCGTCGTGACCGCGTTGCAGTTGCGATCCCCGGAGAGCACGGTGTTGGGCTGCTTTTCATCGGCATCCAAGCTGACCAAGTATGAAGCCGCGCTGTCCTTCCCTTGGGCCGCGTAATACGGCGCCGCCGCTGCGATAGCGGTGTCATCCCCCGTGCCCGCGGGAACATTGAAGCCGGTTCCGGCGGTGGTAGTGAAGTCGCTGCGCAGGTTGTTCAGCTTGTTGCGATCTCCCGGGCAGGTGAGGATTTTGGCCGAGCCAAGTTCATTGGACATCACGAGCAGGTGCGCCCACACCCGCTGGTTGGCGGCGGAGGTCGTCGCCGGGTGGTTGCCGTTGGCGGCCGTGTTGAAGTAGCCGCCCATGTTCGCGTAGTTCGCCGCGGGGACCTTGTAGGGGAAGCGGTCATCATTGTCGTTGGCGAAGACTTTGAAGGCGAGTCCGGTTTGCTTCAGGTTGCCGGCGCACTTGATGCGGGCGGCCTTGGCCTTGGCCTTGGCGAGCGCGGGTAGGAGCATGCCGGCGAGGATCGCGATGATGGCGATGACGACGAGCAGTTCGATGAGGGTGAAGCCTTCGGAGCGACGGGGGGGCAGGTGCATGGCGGTGGCGATGGTTCGCGCGAACCGGAAAGCCGCCAGAGGGCCAGCAGCGCTTTGGGAACGGCGCTGAGTTGGTGCTTGACCCGACTGGAGCACGGCAAGCTGGGTCGCGCAACCTTGTTTTTATCCGCCAGCACTCGCCCGGTGCTAGCGCCTTTTCAACAGTTCAGCTCCTCTGGCTTGAACTTCCTTCCAGCGCCGATCCCAGTCGTCCCAATAGGCCGCCCAGTCTTGGCCGGTGAGTTGCTGGCGCGCTTGGGGTAGCAGTGCGGCCAGTGTCTCGAGGTCGTGCTGGAGGGTTTTCTTGTCCTTCCAGATCAGCCAAGTCTCAACGAGGACGAGGTGGTTTTCGGGGAAGTCGGGGGCCAGTTCCACCGCGCGGAGGAGATGCGCGCGCGCCTTGGACTTGCTCCCGACGCTGATGGGCCAGCCGGGCGCATCGCGATAGAGCAGGCCGAGGCAGCGGTCGGGGCCGGCATGGTCGAGACGGGGATTCATGCCGCCGGCAAGCTGGAGGCCGTGCTCCAGTTCCTTGACGAGGTTCAGCGCCTCCAGCCACTTGGTGCGGGCAAGTTGGCCGAGGTTCATCGCCAAGTAATAGTGCCCCTCGGGGACGGTGGGTGCTTGGATTGTCACCCTTCGACAGACCGCAATGCCTTCGTTGGCGAGGGCGCTGCGTTGGGCATCGTCGGTGATGAACTCGCCCCGCCAAAAGCACGCCTGGCCCAACGCCCAGGCTGCCGGGATGCTGTTGGTGTCGGCCTGAAACTTTTTCCGAGCAGCGATGAGCTTGATCTGCGCGGCGTCAGCGAACTTCGCCGAGAACGTGGGCATGGGAATATCAGCGGGCTTCTTGGCAGATGGCGCCGCGGCGCTGGCCGTGACGATTGCGGAGATAAAGATCAGCCCGGCGAGTGTGGCAGCCGCGCGCTGGCCGCAGTCTGGCCGCCCGGAATAAAGCATTGCCTTGATTTCGGCCGGCTCCATATAGTGTTGCAATGCGTTTTAGTTGGAAACGCCTGCGGTTGGCAATCCTGCCCGCGCTCCTGCTCGGGGCAGCGGGGTGCGGCGGCTTTCGCAGTTCCCCGTCGGTCTCGCCGTCGACCTTCTTGTTTCCGCGGGTGATCCGCCACCCGGCGCAGCCTGTCCAGACCGACCCAGGCCGCGTCGCGCCCGAGCCGGTGCCGCAAATCGCTTCCGTCCAATAACCCTATGCGCTTCCCCCTCGCGCTGACGGTCAAAATCGCCCGTCACATCGTTAAGCACAAACTTCGCGGCACGCCGAAGTTCGCCATGGTTTTGCAGCTCGAACCGCTGCACACCTGCAACCTCACCTGCACCGGCTGCGGACGCATCCGCGAGTATTCCACGTCGCTCAAAGACATGGTGCCGCTGGAGCAGTGCCTCGCCGCCGCGCGGGATTGCGACGCGCCGATGGTGTCCATCTGCGGCGGCGAACCGCTGATTTATCCGAAGATTGAGGAACTAGTGGCCGGGCTGCGCGAGCAGGGGCGCATCATTTACATCTGCACCAACGGCGTCTTCATGCGGAAGAAGATGCGCGAGTATCTCGCGGCGGTTTATGACGCGTCGAATCCGGCCTATGAGTCGCAGTTGAAGGAACTGCTCGCGCAGAGCCTCATCACCGACAAGGAAGCCGACGCCATCCGCAACGCTGACGCCACCGCGAAAGCCAAGACCGTCATCCACCCCAGCAAGTGGCATTACTGGAACGTCCACGTGGACGGCCTGGAGTTCACGCATGACCTCATCGTCGAGCGCGAGGGTGTCTTCAAGGAATGCGTCGCGGCCATCAAGATGGCGAAGATTCTCGGCTACCAGACCGCGACGAACACGACCGTCTACAAGGAGACCGACGTGCAGGAGCTGGAGGATATGTTCAAGTTCCTCAGCTCACTGAACGTGGACGGCCACACCATTTCGCCCGGCTACGACTACGACGCGGCCAAGAAGGACATGGTCAAACGTCTCGGCAAAGATCCGAAGGACTTCTTCCTCACGCGCGACATGACGCGGAAGAAGTTCGCGAAAATCGAGGAGTGGGGCCGGCTCTTCACCATCTTCGGCACGCCGGTGTATCAAGAATTCCTCGCCGGCAAGCGCGAGTTGACCTGCACCGCGTGGGCCATCCCGACCTACAACGTGAAGGGCTGGAAAGCGCCGTGTTACCTGATGACCGACGGCCACTATCCGACCTACGGCGAGATGCTCGGCACGGTGAAGTGGGAAAAATATGGCGTCGTGGACGGCAAAGCCCGCGACCCGCGCTGCGAGCACTGCATGGTCCACTGCGGCTACGACCCGAGCGGCGCGTTGAGCAACAAGCCCTACGACTCGTGGCTGAACATGAAATACAACTTCGGTCCGCGCCCGGCGACGTATCCTGCCAGCGCCGAGCTGGAGAAACGCGCCTTCAACGGCGTGACCATCGGCAAAGGCCACCTCGCCGAAGCGAAGGCCGCCATCCAATCTCCCGCCGCCAGCGCGCGCGGCGCCTTCTCTCGCAAGGACGACGACCACGCTCCCGCCCCCGCCACAACCACCGGCGGCTCCTGCGGCTCCGGCGACACTTCGCAACGCGATGATTTGCTCGCGAGAATTGCCGAAGCACAACGGAATAGGTGAAGCCATGACTGCCGTCAGCACCAGCGAGGGACAGCCAGTAGCAAGGGGATTTCCCGCGCTGCACGATGCGCGTTACCCAGCACACCGAATCGCGGAGCGATTGGAGCCGTTCCTCGGCGTCATCGTGGAAAAGATTCGTCCAGAAAAAATCATCCTGTTTGGCAGCTACGCTTACGGCGAACCCGACGAGCACAGCGACGTGGATTTGCTGGTCGTGCGGAAAAACATTGCCTCGGAAAAAGCGAGCAACTTGGAAATTCGCGACGCGTTTGAGTCCGTTCCCGGCCCCTTGTTTTCCTTCACCATCCTGAGCAAGACGCCGGAGCGCATCGCGGAGCGGCTTGCAGTGCACAGCGCCTTCTACGAGGAAATCGTCGGCAAAGGCCTTGAACTGTATGCCGCCGCTTAAGCCCTCCGATGAAAAGGATCCGGCGGACTGGTTTTACTCGGCCGGCGACCGTTTGCGCGTGGCTGACTGTTCCTGGCAGCACGAAGGGTTGACGCACTCCGGCGTGGAGCTTTTGCAGGAAGCTGCCGAGCGGTATCTTAAAGGCTACCTCATCGCGAAGGGTTGGCGGTTGAGCCGGACGCATGATTTGCGAAAGCTCGTCGAGGAGGCGCAGCGGCACGAGCCAAAGTTTGCCGGTTTCTCGGACTTGGCAAAGGAACTGACCGAGGATTTCTTCGCCCAGCATTATCCCGGTGGCGATTGGTCAACCGTGGGCAGCAATTACGAAACTCTGCGCCGTCAGGTTGGCCAGATGATTGTCCTCATCCAACAAAATCTCCCGCAGTTTTTCCCGAAAACGCCGGCGAACTGATTACTGAAAACTAACCACTGATTCTTTCCCCTTAACATGAGCGCACTCTTCCTCTCCCCACCTTCCTTCGACGGCTTTGACGGCGGCGCCGGCGCGCGTTACCAGGCGCGGCGCGAGGTCACCAGCTATTGGTATCCTACCTGGCTCGCGCAGCCCGCCGCGCTCGTGCCCGGCTCGAAGCTCCTCGACTGCCCGCCGCATAATATTGATGTCGCCAAGTGCCTCGCCATCGCGAAGGACTTCGACCACGTCATCATCAA
>JBJTAU010000599.1:0-3881 GCA_046090965.1 Limisphaerales bacterium
GGGGGGGGTGTGGGGCCGGGCGGCGTTTTGGATTGATTCGGTTCCTTCAATCAACTCGACCTCGGCCGCGTTCACTGAACTGTGCTCGCGCGGCTCGTCGCGAAACCATTTCCAAAACCACGCGGCCCAGAGCAACCCCGGCACGCCGTAGAGCAGGAAGGTCAGCCGCCAGTTCCAGCCGGAGCCGACGTGCGGTTGCAGCACTTCGAGCAGCACGCCGGTGAGCCACGCGCACAACGCGCCGCCCACCGACATGAAGCTGCCGAGTGCGCCAGTCGCGAACGCGCGGCCCGTTTTCGGAACCCACTTCGCGACGGTGACGGTGCAGACGGGGAACAGGCCCGCCTGCGCGATGCCTTGCACGATGCGCGCGGCGACGAAGCCGATGAGTCCGCCGGCGAAGGCCGTCACTGCCGTGGCCACGGACCACACGGCGGCGAAGAGCGGGAGCGCGCGACGTGGGCCGAGTTGTTTGCCGACTTCCGCTCCGGGAATTTGGCACAGCGCGTAGCTGAAAAAGAACGCGCTCATCAGCCAGCCGGATTGCTCCTTCGTCAGCCCGAGGTCCGCGCGCACGGTGCTCTCGGCGACGGCGATGGCGTTGCGCGCGACGTAGGAGAGCGCGGCGGCGACGCACCGCCCGGCGAGGCCGAGGAAACGAGTGTTCGTCGGCGCGGCGTTGGCGGGCGGCGGATTCATTTCTCCAAGCCCAGCAGCTTCAAGCTGTCGCGGTGGATCATCCCCTCGATCTGGTTCACGTCGAGGCGCGGGAGCTGCGTGCCTTCGAGCATGTCGTTGAGTTTGCGGAGGCCGGCGATGCTCGCGTTCACGGTCGTGAACGGGTAGTCGGTGCCGAAGAGGAGCTTGGGCCAGACGCCGTATTCCTGAGCGAGCATCAGGCTGTGGTAGAGCTGGAAGGGCCGGTAGTGCAGCGCGCTCACGTCGGCGAAGACGTTGTCGTGCTTGCGGATGGTGACGAGGCACTCGGCTTCGTAAGGATGGCCGAGGTGCGCGAGGATGATTTTGACGCCGGGGAATTTCAGCGCGACGGGCTCGATGAGGCGCGGGAGCGTGAAGGCCAACGGCGCCTGAGCCACGAAAGTTGTCCCCGTGTGCAACAGCACGGGCAGGCCGCGTTGTTCGGCGTAGCGCCAGAGCGGGTCGAGGCGCGGGTCGTCCATGCTGAAGCCGGCATACATGGGCAGGAGCGTGATGCCGCGCAGGCCGAGTTCCTCGTGGCCCGCGCGCAGCTCGCGCTCCCATCCGTCCTGCGTGGGATCCACCGAGAGGAAGCCGATGAGCCGGTCCGGATGCGCGGCGACGTAGTCCGCGATGTGGCGGTCATCCACCCACACGCCGCTCAGGCGCGCCTTGCCGCCGAAGACGATGGTGCGCGTGTCCGGCGGCGCGCTGGCCGCGTAGTCCTCAAAGCGCACGCGCAAATCCACCGGCTGCCCGCCGCGTGCGCGTTGCGCCTGCCGGATGAAGTCGGCGGAGAAATCCTCCGGGAACCGCCAGTAGTGCGAGTGGACGTCAATGGTCATGGCTGATGGAACCATGAGTGGACACAATTGGCCCCGAGGGAATTCGCCGCCGGAAGATCAGACAATTCGCCAAGCGCAAGCCGACGACCGTCTCAGCGCGCGACATGCTGGTGGGGGTGCGCGCCGTGGGTGGTGTGGTAGCTGTGGCAGGTGGAGCAACTCTGCGAGACACCACCCCGCGGGCTGTGGCATTCCGTGCAGCTCTTCTTCGTGGGCAGGACGATGTCCTCGGTGCGGCGGCTCAACTGCACGGCGTGACATTCCGTGCAGGAGACGATGTTGTGCTTGGCGTGGTTGAACTCGCCGCGGATGAGCCAGCGATCAGGCGTGGTGACACGGGCGATCTGCGGCAGGCCGTCCGCACCGCCGGGCTTGACCTCGTGGCAGTAGGCGCAGCCGGCGAAGTGCGCGCGCGCGGTGACGGTGCCCGGGCTTGAGCCGGCCGCGAGCTGTTTGGATGGATCGCTCGCGAAGAAGATTTGCTGCTCCAAGTTCTCCCCGTTGAAGACGCGCTCGCGGAGCTGACGCATCCGCTCGGTGACGAATTTCTCCGTCTCGGCCTGCGCGGTCACGCCCGAGCGGCGGGCGAGGTCGGCATATTGTGTGGGCAGGCTGCGGAGGTAGGCGCGGACATTCGCAGGCTCGCCGTGCGGGACGCGCATCAGCGGGTTCTGGGCGTCGAACTGGAGCGCATGGCATGCCTGGCAATTCCTCGCGTAGGTCACGGGCTGGAAGTGCGCGCCAGCGGCGTCAGGCTGGTGGCAGTCGGCGCAGGCCATGGGCTGGCCGTTTCGCTTCACGAGGTCGGAGAGGTGGAGTGAATGGTTGAAGGCAAGCGTGTTGGTGTCCTTGAGATGCTGGGAGTGGATCTGAAACTCAGGGTGGTCGTCGGCAAAGGACTTGAAGACCATTGTGTAGCCTTGGTCGGGGCGCGGCACCTGAAAGAGCACCCGGCCTTCCGCCTGCCTGAAGTTGAAGGCGGTGAGCGGAAGCTTCTCACCCTGCTTGAGGGAGGCCTCCATCACTGTGGCGTTGCCGTGGCATGAGAGGCATTCCGTGTCTGCCGGCGCTGGCATCCGCCCGCTCCCCTGGTGCTCGCGGTGGCAGGCGGAGCAGGAGTGGTCCCGGATGACATTGGGCTGGTGGAATTTGTGGCCCGGATGGCAGGAGAGGCAGTTCCGGTCAATCTCCGTCATCTCGCCGGAGGTGACGGTGTGCAGGCGGTGCGGCTCGAGCGGGCCGGGGCGGGAATGGAACGCGGCACGCACCCACTCGCGGAGGTCGCCGTGCGCGGCGGTGTGGCAGGCACCGCAGCCGTCGCTGCCGGGCCGCGCGTGCTTCTTCTGCGAGAAGACCACGCCGTGGTGGTGGGATGAGACCGGTCCCGCCGAGATGAAGCGCCATTGCCACGGGCCAAAGAAGCCGACGAGCAGTGCGGCCAACGTGATGGCAACCGCGGCGACGCACAATTGGCCGCGCAAGTTTCGGAGCGACCGACGGGGCTGGCATTTCGGGACGGGGCACGCGCAACTGCCGTCCGATAGCGGCCCGTCAGGACAGGGACCGCCGTGCTCCTTTGGCCGGGTGCAGCGCCAGCGGCCCTTGCCTTCGCCCTCCTTCACTTCCAGCACGGGCCGGCACTCGGCGCTGGCTCGGCATGCGCCAGAGGGCGAAGGGCCGATGCGGCACGGGCAGCCGTCGCACGTCCAGCCGCACTCCCAATCCTGATTGGGCCGCTCGTAGCGGCTGCGGTCGAAGTCAGGCGATGGGAGCTGGTCTTTCAAGACAAGGCAAAAGGCAAAAGGTAAAAGGCAAAAGGCAGAAGTGCCGGCAGGCTTCGGCACTCCTTTTTCCTTTTTCCTTTTTCCTTTTTCATTCGGTTACCGCGCTCCGGCTGAGAAGCCATAGACCAGCACGATGTGCGCGATGGCCCAGAGCATCAGGCTGTAGGTGATGGGGATGTGGACGAAGAGCCAGAGGCGCAGCGTGAGCTGGAGCGCGCGCTGGTAATCGAGGCCGTCCTTCTGGCGGACGAGCGTGACGAGCTGCGCGGTGACCTTGCGCTCCTGCTCGTTGAGGAAGCGGTTGAGGTCGCCCAGTTCGTTGAGCATCGCGTTGAGCGGGAGCCGTATTTCAAGGAGGTGCGAGAGGAAGTTTTGCGGGCCGGCGAAGAAATCGTGCAGCCGCCGCGTATAGAACTCCGCGATGGTCGCGGACTTTGACTCGGCGACTGAGTTCAGTGCGAGCGCCTCGGCCTGCTCACGGAACTGGCGGCGAAGGACCGGGATGCGATCGAAGGGCACTTCGCCGCCGCGGGCCGTGAGCCGCTTGGGCCAG
>JBJTAU010000600.1:0-6596 GCA_046090965.1 Limisphaerales bacterium
CACCACGCACCACGCACCACGCACCCGGCCTCAACTACTTCCTCAAGCGAACCGGTTCCGAATCAGCCACGGCCCTCCAGCTCGGCTCGCCGTTCGACTACGAGCGGCAGATGAAAGTCTTCGTTGCCAACAAGATGCCCGACCCGCGCGACGCCGGTTATCGCGACGCCTTGGAGCATTGGGTGAAGCACTTCATCCGGCAGACGCACGGCAAGGCCTTCGTGCTCTTCACCAATTACAAGCTCATGCAGGAACTCGGCGAGCGGATGCAGCCGTTCTTTGAACAGCTCGGTCTCGAATGCTTCGTGCAGGGCACCGGCACGCCGCGCTCGACGATGCTGGAGAAGTTCAAGGAAGACGTGGACAGCGTGCTCTTCGGCACCGACAGCTTCTGGCAGGGCGTGGACGTGCCGGGTGAGGCGCTCTCGAACGTCATCATCACGCGGCTGCCGTTCGCCGTGCCGGATCATCCGCTGATCGAAGCGCGCATCGAGGCCATTGAAGCGCGCGGCGGCAACGCCTTCAGCGAGTTCAGCCTGCCTGAGGCGATCCTGAAATTCCGCCAAGGTGTCGGCCGACTCATCCGCACCAAGACCGACACCGGCATCGTCGTGGTGCTCGACAACCGCGTGCTCAACAAGCGCTATGGCCAGGCCTTCCTCGACGCGATCCCCAAGTGCCCGGTCGAAGTCGTGTGAAAGAAAAACCCCGGCGCGAGCGGCAGAGCCGTCGGCCGGGGTGAAGTGAACTTGGCGATTAGGCCTTGGTCAGCATATCCGCCACGAACGCGCGTTCCTCGACGAGTTCCTTGTTCGTCGCGGCGATTTTGGACTTCGCGAAGTCGTCCATCGCGTAGGTGGTGATGACCTCGTAGCTGCCGGGCGTGGTGGTGCGGACGGGCATGCCGGCCCAGACGTTCGCGTCGAAGCCGTAGTGGCCGTTGGACTTGACGGCGATCGAGTGGATCGCGCCAGGCGTAACGAGCGAGCGGACGTGGTCCACGAGCGCGTTCGCGGCGGAGGCGGCGGAGGAGGCACCGCGTGCAGCGATGATGGCCGCGCCGCGTTTGCCGACCGTCTCGCAGAACGGCCCCTGCAACCAGGCGTCGTCGTTGATCACGGCTTTCGCGGGCTTGCCGCCGATGGTCGCGTGCGCGAAGGCTGGGAACATGGTCGGGCTGTGGTTGCCGTAGATGAAGATGTCCTTCACCTCGGTGAGGTCCGCGCCAGCCTTCTTGGCGAGCTGTGTCTGCGCGCGGTTCTGATCGAGACGCACCATCGCGGTGAAGCGGTCGGCGGGCAGGCGCTTGGCCTGCGAGGCGGCGATCATGCAGTTCGTGTTCGCCGGGTTGCCGACGACGGCCACGCGGGCATCAGCCGCCGCAACGGCGTCGATGACCTGGCCTTGGGCAATGAAGATCTTGCCGTTGTCCTTGAGCAGGTCGGCGCGCTCCATGCCGGGGCCGCGCGGCTTCGCGCCGACAAGCAGACACCAGTTGGCGTTCGCAAACCCGACGGCGGGGTCGGAGGTCTGCGCGATGCCTTTGAGCAGCGGGAACGCGCAGTCATCGAGTTCCATCGCGACGCCGTTCAGGGCGACCAGCGCCTTCTCGATGGGGGCCTCGATGAGCTGGAGGATGACCGGCTGGTTGGGTCCGAACATCGCGCCGGAGGCGATGCGGACGAGGAGGGAGTAACCGATTTGGCCGGCGGCGCCGGTGACTGCGACACGAATGGGTGCGTTCATAGTTTCAAAGGGGCGCGAGTATGGAAACCGCGCGGGAGCGTGGCAAGCGCGCAGACGCGCTACTCGTCCTCCTTCACGCCGGCGAGCTTCGCGCCCGTGGCCCGCCGGTCGGTCACGATGGCACGAAACTGCCACGTGGCGCGCGGTTCCAGCATCTGCCGGTAATCAGTGGCGGTGCCGACCTTGTTGGTCGTGGCGTCGAGCAAATCAAGCTCCACGCGCACGCCGAAGCGCTGGTGGTCGGACTCGTTCTTCAGGACGCCGGTGACATAAACTAGGCGGCTGCCCTTCGCGCCCTTGGGCTGGTCCAGCGCGACTTGGGTGACTTTCAAGTCACCGATCAGCTTCGGGCCTTTCGGCGTGGTGGGCGCGGTCACGGCAGGCGGGGCCGGAACGGGGGCAGTGGCGGTGGACGGAGGGACCGCGGTTGAAGGCTGGTTTTGCTTGGCAGCCGGAGCGGGTGCTGGAGCCGGCGCGGCGGCCGTCCGTGCAGGTTCCTTGGTTGGTGAAGCTGGGTTGTCTTTCCCTTCCGCCGGTTGCGGGCGGTTCTTCAAGTGGCTGCCCACGACAACGACCACCGCAAGCACGATAGCGATGTTCAGCGTCCACAGGCACACGCGCAGGAAAGGGCTGCGCCCCTCAGCCGACGACGGTTTCGCCGCGCGGATTGCGGCTGGATCCACGCGCTTCACGCCGACAGGCGCGGGGTTGGGCGGCGTTGCCACGCCAGTTGGGGCTGGCCTTGGGGAAGGTGGAGGCGCGGCTGGTCTGGGCGTGACGGGTGGTGCAGGAGTTGGACTGGTGGAAGCCTTGCTCGGCGCAGCCTGCGCGACCGCCGCGGCGCGGGGCAGCACGACGGTCTGGCCGCACTTGCTGCAACTGCTCGCCCCCCCGCCGGCGTAGTCCGGATAGGAAACCTCGGTGCCGCAGTGCGGGCACTTGCACTTCAGATAAGTTTTGCCGGAGCTCACGGCTTTGGTGCAGGGAAAGCTAAGCCGCGATTAGAGGCCGGGCAAGGCTCCGACTTTACTTGGGCTCGCGTAACTGAAGATTCCTAAATTCGATGGGCGCGCCCTCGGCCTGCAAGCCGATGTGCCCCTTCTCCGGCTTCAGGCCCGTGGCCTCCCACGCCAACTTGCCGTTGCACCAGTAGCTCACGCGGTCGCCCTTCACCACCACGCGCCACTCGTTCCATTCGCCGGCCGGCTTCTGCAACTCGGGCACTGGCTTCGCTCCGTCCACTTTGCCGCCGACAAACCCGCCTTCCGCGCCCTTGGCGAGGTTGATCTGGTTGTTTCCGGCGTCAGGCTTGCACCGGATGAAGAAGCCGCTGTTGTATTTGTCCCGCAGCGCGCGCCACTCGAACTTCATCTCGAAGTCGCCGAACTCCGCCACCGTGACCAAGTGCGGCTTGCCCCCGCCGGTCAGGGAAATGACACCATCCTTCACCTTCCAGTTCTCCGGCCAAGGAACGCCCTCTTTCTGGCCGGAGAAGCGCCAGCCCGCAAAATCCTTCCCGTTGAAGAGCGGCTTGAATTCACCCTCGGCCCCGGCGGCGGAGGTCACGAGCCAGACCAAGGACAATCCCAAGAGAGCGGAGCGGAGTGAGAATGACATGGCGCTTCGACGGTCAGGCCTGAGCCGGCTTCACTTGAGCTCCTTGATCTGGAGCTTGCGGAACTCCAGCGCCGCGCCTTCCGCCTGCAGGCCGATGTGCCCACGCTCCGGGGCCAGTCCGGTCGCTTCCCACGCGAGCTTGCCGTTGCACCAGAGCGTTACCGCGGTGCCCTTCACCACCACGCGCCACTCGTTCCATTCGCCCACCGCCTTCTGCAACGTCGGCACGGCCTTCGCCCCGGTAAGTGAGCCGGCGAGAAACGCGCCTTCGAAATTTCGGTCCACACGAATCTGGTTGTTTCCCGCGTCCGGCTTGCAGCGGATGTAGAAGCCGCTGTTGAACTTCTCCTTGAACGCGCGCCATTCGAACTTCATTTCAAAGTCACCATACTCGCGGGTGGTGACCAGGTGAGGGCGCATCAGCCCGGTGAGGTAAATGACGCCGTCCTTCACCTTCCAGTTTTCCGGCCAGGGATCGCCCGCCTTCTGCAACGAAAACCGCCAGCCGGTGAAATCCCCTCCGATGAACATCTCCTCGAAGCCCGCGTCCGCCGCGCCGCCGCGGGCTACGCCCAGCCAGATCATTGCCAACTCCAGACAGCCAATTGGTTTTCGCATGGGGCGTTGGACGGCGCGCCGCAGCAACGCTTCACCGCCCCACTGCGCGTTGAACCGGAGCTGAACCGAAGGTTGCCCGTCCGGGTTCGCCTCCCGCATAGTTCGCCCGACATGCAGCCATACCTCGACCTGCTCCAACACGTCCTCGACAAAGGCAAGTTCAAGTCCGACCGCACGGGCACGGGCACTTACTCCGTCTTCGGCGCGCAGACGCGCTTCGACCTGCGTAACAGTTTTCCCGTGCTCACGACGAAGAAGCTGCACCTCAAGTCCATCATCTACGAGCTGCTGTGGTTCCTGCGCGGCGAGACGAACGTGAAGTGGCTGCAAGAGCGCGGCGTGACTATCTGGAACGAATGGGCTGACGCCGACGGCGACCTCGGCCGCGTCTACGGCGCGCAATGGTGCGACTGGCGCACGACCGACGGGCGCAGCATCAACCAAATTGACCAGCTCATCGCGCAATTGCAGAAGAACCCCGACTCGCGCCGGCACATCGTAAGCGCGTGGAACGTCGGCGAGATTGACCGTATGGCGCTGCCGCCCTGCCACGCGCTCTTCCAGTTCTACGTGGCCGACGGCGAACTCTCCTGCCAGCTCTACCAGCGCAGCGCGGACCTCTTCCTCGGCGTGCCGTTCAACATTGCCAGCTACGCGCTGCTCACGCTTATGGCAGCGCAAGTCACGGGCCTAAAACCCGGCGAGTTCGTCCACACCTTCGGCGACCTGCACCTCTACGCGAACCACCTCGAACAGGCGCGGCTCCAGCTCACCCGCGCCCCGCGCCCGCTCCCCGTGATGAAGCTCAACCCCGCCGTGAAGAACATCCACGACTTCCAGTTCGAGGACTTCACGCTCGAAGGCTACGACCCGCACCCGGCCATCAAGGCGCCGATCGCCGTCTAGCCAGAGGAACGGCGCGAGAAGACTCAAATTTCCATGCGCTTCAAATTCCCGACTCGACGCGCCCCACGGCCCGCCAGCCCAGCTCCCGCTCCGGCAGTCTGGCCACTCGACCCCGCCGTGACGTTCCTGAACCACGGCTCGTTCGGCAGTTGCCCGCTGCCGGTCTTGGAGTTCCAGCGCGAGTTGCGCGAGCGGATGGAGCGGCAGCCAGTGAAGTTCTACGTGCGCGATCTGGAGGAATTACTCGACTGGGCGCGCATCCGGCTGGCGAAGTTCCTCGGCGGCAAGGCTGAGAACCTCGTCTTCGTGCCGAACGCCACGTCCGGCGTGAACGCGGTCTTGCGCTCGCTCGCCTTCGAGCCGGGCGATGAACTGCTCGTCACCGACCACGAATACAACGCCTGCCGCAATGCGTTGGACTTCATCGCCGAGCGCACGGGCGCGCGCGTGGTGGTGGCGAAGATTCCCTTTCCCCTCGCCAGCACGGAGGAAGTCATTGACGCCGTGATGGGCGCGGTGACGTGGCGCACGCGGCTGGCGTTGCTGGACCACGTCACGAGCCAGACGGGACTGGTGATGCCCATCGAGTTCCTCGTGCGCGAGTTGAACGCGCGGAACGTGCACACGCTCGTCGACGGCGCGCACGCGCCGGGCATGTTGGAGCTGAACCTGCACGCGCTCAACGCCGCCTATTACACCGGCAACTGCCACAAGTGGATTTGCGCGCCGAAGGGCGCGGCCTTTCTTCACGTGCGCGAGGACCGGCAAAAGGACATCCGCCCGCTGGTCATCAGCCACGGCGCGAACTCACAGCGCACGGACCGCTCGCGCTTCCTCATCGAGTTTGGCTGGATGGGCACGGGCGACCCGAGTGCGGCGCTGTGCGTGCCCAAGGCGATCGAGTTCGTCCGTTCGCTCCGACCCGGCGGCTGGGACGAAGTGATGAACCACAACCGCGATCTTGCGCTGGCCGCGCGGCGTGTCTTGTGCGCCACGCTCGACATTCCCACACCCTGCCCCGATGAGTTCATCGGCTCAATTGCGTCCGTGCCAATCCCAGACGCGAGCAGTTCCAAGCCGTCTAAGAACCCGCTTTACCTCGATCCCTTGCAGGACCGGCTGCTGGAGGAGTTCGGCATTGAAGTGCCCGTCATTCCCTGGCCCGCTCCGCCGAAGCGGTTGCTGCGCATCTCCGCGCAGCTCTACAACTCGCTGCCGCAATACGAAAAGCTGGCGGGGGCACTGAAGAAGCTGCTTTGAGCCGGGACCGTCTTGGACTGCGCCAGCAGAGCGCGGCGGCGACGGCGCTTTGGCCTCCCGCGAAGCGGAACGCGATGGCTGGTGGCAAACCGAGGGCCGTCCCACGCGAAGTGAAAGCGGCGTCGCGCTGCGCTTGCCGCCGCAGTCCAAGCTGCGCGCCTACTTCGCGGCCACCAAGCGGACTTCGGAAGCAGGCAAGAGTAGGTGCGCGAGTGAGCGCAGCAGACGGAAGCCCGGTTCGCCCAGCTTCAGCTTGACTGCCCACGCCGCTGCCGCGCGGTCGTAGCCAAACTGCCCGATACTGGCGGACTCTAGCTTGAAGCCGCACTCCGTTACGAGGTTGCCCAGCGTCTGCGCGTTCCACGAGAAGAGATGGTGGTTCGGTTCGGCCGGGTCGTGCTTTTGGTAACGAGGTTCCTCCTCGAACGGGACGTGGAGGAGCAGTTTGC
>JBJTAU010000601.1:0-7903 GCA_046090965.1 Limisphaerales bacterium
GAGCAGCAGCTTGCCGCCGGGCTTAAGGACGCGGCGGATTTCCGCAAGCGCCGCAGCAGGATTCAACGCGTGCTCCAGCATGTGATGGCAAATCACCACGTCGGCACTGGCATCGGCGAGCGCGGCAGACTCGCGAACAAACCCGATGCCCCGCTCGCGCAGCCCGGCTTCCAGCAAGTCCGACACGTCGAAGCCGAGACGTCGCGCACACTTCAACTCCGCGAGGTTCCAGCCCGCGCCAACGCCGAACTCGACGACGTTGTCGGTCGCACCGACGTGCGGGGCGAACTTCTCCGCCCGCAGCCGCGCGACCCACGGGAAGGCTTCCGGCGGGATGCCGCGCTGGCCCTCGTGGTAGGCGCGGCCGGCCGCGCCTTGGTAATGGCGGGCAGCGGCGTTGTCCGGCGAGTCAGGCATCGGGCGGAGTGTAGCCGAATACGGCACGCGATGTCGAACGCACGCTGATTGCCAGAAGACGGCTTAGGGTCTCCGCAGTCCAATCAACGGTGCGGCTACTTATGGCCTCAGCAGCGCGTAGCGCCCGCGGTCGCTTCCAACGCTGCCCTTCCCAGACCGCCTTGAAGCTTGCCTTGCCGCGCGGGCTTCGCTACCAGTCCGCCCATGAAACAACTGCTCCGCCCCGCCCTGCTCTGCCTGTCCGCCCTCTGGCTCACTGCGACCGTGCACGCCGCCGGCCCGGAGACCTTTCAGGTGAGTGAGTTTTCTTTCAAGCGACCCGGCTCCTGGGAATGGGTCGAGGTCCAGTCCCAGATGCGGAAGGCACAACTCAAGGTCACGGCGAAGGATGCGAAGGAACCCGGCGAGGTGGTCTTTTTCTTCTTCGGCCCGCAGAGCGGCGGCACGAAGGCGAACGTGGACCGCTGGCTCGGCCAGTTCGAAGAAGGCCGCGACAAGATCAACGCCAAGACCGAGGAGAAGAAGTTCACGACGGCAATTGTCACCTACGTCTCCGCCGAGGGCACTTACAAGAGTGGCATGCCGGGCCAGCCCCCCACCCCCAAAGCCGGCTTCGCGCTGCTCGGCGGCATCGTCGAGGGCAGCGAAGGCAGCGTCTTCGTGCGGCTCACCGGTCCCGCTGCGCTGGTCAAGGGCGCGCGCGCGGACTTCGAGAAGATGATTGAGAGCGGTTTGAAGTGAGCGGGAAGGTTTCAGGTTCAAGGCTCAAGGTTTCAGAGCGGGCTCCTGAAACTGCGCCACCAATCTCAAACCCGAAACCTTGTAGCCCTCTTCGTGCGTTCCCTCGCCGAACCCCGCGTCCTGCTGCGGGCGTCCCTCGCCGGAGCGCTCACCGCGTTGGCCTGTTATCCGCGGCTCGCCCACTGGACCCGCCGGGAGGACGACGTGTGGTTTTTGGTCGCGGTGGCGGCGTGGGCCGGCTTCGTGATGTGGGCGGCAGTCTTCGCGTGGCATGAGCGCCACGGCGGCGGCGAGGTTTTTCCCAAGCAGATTCCCGTGCGGCTCTGGCTGGCGGCGCTCGCGCTGGGCGCAAGTGGGGCCGTCGTCTCCTTCTTCTGGGGGGATCCGCTGCTGCGCCGACTCGCACCCACGGACTTCCCCCATAACGCCAGCACGTGGCTGGAGCACCTGCTCTTCAATCTCGCGCTGGACCAGCTGGTCCTGTGCTTCGCACCGATTGCATTCTTCGTGCGGCTGTTGCCGGGAGTGAAGACAGCCGCCGCCGCCACGGTCGTGTTTTCACTGCTGGTCTTTGGCTTGAAGCTGCGTGGCGTGGCGCACGACCTTGCGCCAGCGCTGGTGCTGGGTCTCGTGGGGTTCCGGGCGTTGCACAGCGCGGTGACAGTGTGGCTTTACCTCCGGGGTGGAGTGTGGCTGACGTGGCTCTTTGCGCTGATGCTGCAAGCGCGGCACTGGTTCGCGTTCAACTAAGCAGGGCGGCTGCTTCAGCCAATGGAACAGGCGATCCCCAGCAGTTTCCGGGGCCAGTGGTTATATGAACTGGATGCTGGACACGATAGTCATGCTTGCGCTTGCCCCGTTGCTCTGGCTCAATTGCCTCGCAAGTTGTGCGCGGCACTGCGGCTCCAGTAATGCGGGGAGTGGCGGGGTTGTGGCCCACTTGCAGGTCGCACTTAGTCTTTTGAAGCGCGTCGCCACTGCTAAGTGCTTCTAACTTGATCGGTCGGAGAGATGGCCGAGTGGCTGAAGGCGCTGGTTTGCTAAACCGGTATACGGTCAAAAGCCGTATCGGGGGTTCGAATCCCCCTCTCTCCGCCACTTCCTCCTGCGTGATTGGCCATGTGCGAAAGTCCATCCCCACCCGGCATTGTCCCCCCGGCGGTCCCACCGCGCGAGGAACGACTGCACGCCTTAGATAACCTCCGTGCCGTCGCCATGCTGCTGGGCATTGTGCTGCACGCGGCGCTCTCGTTCATGACGCTGCCGATCCCGTGGATCGCGCGGGACGTGGGGCGCAACTTCGGCTTCGACATCCTGGTCGGCGTCATCCACGGGTTTCGAATGCAGCTCTTCTTTTTCATCGCGGGATTCTTCGGGCACCTGCTATGGCAGCGGCTGGGGCCAAAAGAGTTTCTCAGGCAGCGCGGAAAGCGCATTGGCATCCCATTTCTCGTCGGCATGGTTACGCTGGTGCCGCTCATTATTCTGCTCTGGGGTTGGTCGGAGATGCAGACCACGCCGCGGCCAACGCGACCGCAGTATGGCGCATTGACGGTCTTCTCAATCCCGACGGGCCACCTCTGGTTTCTCGAGATGTTGTTGCTGCTTTACGGGGGAGCGGTGCTGATAGCGTGGGCCGGACTGAAAGCCAAGCTCACCTCGTGGCTGCCCCGCCTCGATGCCGTGTTTGACTGGTTCATCGGGAGTTTTTGGAAGCCGCTCCTGCTCGTGCCGCCGACGGTGGGGTGCCTCTGGGGCGGACCCGTGCTGGGCGAGATTGACGCCGCCGGTCTGCGGTTGCTCCCCGCCGCCCGCGCGGTGGCTTACTACAGCCTCTTCTTTCTCTTGGGCTGGTGGCTGCACCGGCGGCGTCACCACCTCGACGCGCTGCGTGGCTGGCTCAAAACCTACTTTGGTCTCGCGGTGGTGGCGTTTCTCACGCTAGGCGCTTGTCATCTCATGATGATGGACCCGTCCGCCGTGGATGCGACCAGCGTCAAGTTGCTCGCGCTGGTCGCCGCTTCGCTCTACGCATGGACCATGACCTTCGCGGTGACCGGTTGGTTCCTGCGCTTCGCTGGCCAGCATAGCGCATGGGTGCGCTACGTGGCGGACGCTTCCTACTGGTGCTACCTCCTGCACCTGCCACTGGTGCTCTGGCTGCAAGTCATCGTCTCGCACTGGCCGCTGAACGGCTGGCTCAAGTTCGCCTTCATCCTGGCTGTAAACGTTGTCCTCTTGCTCCTGAGCTACCACTGGTGCGTGCGCTACACGTGGATCGGGCGCCTGCTCAATGGACCGAGGGAAAAACCAAAGGCATCGGCATCGTAGTCGCTGGCTTCAGCCTGCGCGCCTGCGATTCGTGACCTGAAGGTCGCGACTACTTGAGAAACGGCCCCACGACTTCCTTCCAAATCGCGTAGCCCTTCTCGTTCATGTGCAGCTTGTCCTCGACGAAGATGTCGGGCTTGGGCAGGCCGTCCGGCCCCAGCATGTGCGGGAAGACGTTGATGAAGGCGAGCTGCGGGTCGGCTTTGCAGATGGCCTCGATCCGCCGGTTCGCATCGCGCACGGTGTCCACCTGCTTCCAGCGCGCCGGATTGCCCGCGATGGAGATGCACGCCACGCGCGTGCCGGGGAGCTTCTGCTTCGCCAGCGCGACGAACGCCTTGAAGTCCGCCTCCACGCGTTCAGCGGTCTTGCCAGCGTTGATGTCGTTGCCGCCCGCATACACCACGACGAGCCGCGGCTGATACGGCAGCACCGCGCGGTCGAAGTAGTTCACGGAGTCGAACATCTCCGAGCCACCAAAACCACGGTTCAACACCTTGTGCTCCGGAAAGTCCTGCGCGAGCGATTTCCAGCGCACAATGCTCGAGCTGCCCACGAAGACGATGCCGCCCTTCGCCGGCGCGTTCATCGCGTCTGCCTTGGCGAACGCATCCATTGCGGCCTGCCACTTGATGCACGACGTGACGATGTCATAGCCCGCCTCGCTGAAGTGCAACTTGTCCGCCACGAACAATTCCGCGCGCGGCTGCCCGTCCGCACCCAGGAGATGCGGGAAGAAATTGATGAAGCCTACTTTGCCGTCCGCCTGAGCGTAGTCGGCGATGAGCTGGTTCGCCCGCTTCACTTGCTCCACTTCACTCCAGCGCGACGGCGAGGTCGGGATACTGAGGTAACTGATTTTCGTCTCGGGCAGCGCCGCGCGGACCTTGGCGACAAAGGCCTTGAAGTCGCCCAGCACTTGCTCCGGCGTGCGGCCCGCGTGCAGGTCGTTCCCGCCGGCGTTGAGGTAAATGATCTTCGGAGCGTAGGGGATAGCCACGCGGTCAGCGAAGTGGACGCAATCGCTCAACTGCGAGCCGCCGAAGCCGCGGTTGATGACCTTGCTCTTGCCGAACCGTTGCGGCAGGGACTTCCACAACCGGATGTTCGATGCGCCGTAGAAGAGCGTCGCGTCCTTGGGCGGCGCGTTGGTCTTGTCCTCAGCCTCGAAGGCCGCGATGGCTTTCTCAAACCGCGCCGGATCGGCGGCCTTTTCAGCGGCGGAGGCAAACACCGGCCCGAGCGCCCACGCGCTGATCAGCAGGAGGCAACCCAATCGATGAAGCAGAGCTGGACGAGTGCGCATGGGCGCATGGTTTCTCCGCCGCGAGGGGAAGGGAAAGCGAAAAGTGGGAAGGCCGAGCCGCACGTCACCACTCCCGCCTATATCAGACGGCCAGCCAGGCGCGGAAACCCCGCACGGCGTAGTAAGACTGCGCCCCATTGTGGCCCACGAAGACGCGGCCGTAACGGCGCTCGCCGTAAAGCGCACCACCGAGCTTCCGAATTTCCGCGGGGGTTTTCACCCAGCTCGAGGTCTTCGTGTCAAACTCCCCGAGCTTCTGCAGCGCGTGATATTGCTCCTCCGTCAACAGCTCCACCCCCATGGCCGTGGCCATGTCCACGGCGGTGGTCTTCGGCCGGTGCTCCTTCCGGGATTCCCACCCTTCACGGTCGTAGCAAACGCTCCTGCGGCCTTTCGGACTTTCCGCCGAACAATCAACGAATAGAAATTCCCCCGTCGATTTGTCCAACCCCACCACATCCGGCTCGCCGCCGGACTTTTCCAGTTCGTGGAGTGACCAGAGCTTTTCGGCGCGCGCTTCCAGCCGGGCTTGCACTTTGGCCCATTCAACAACCTTGTGGCGCTTCCGATTACTCTCAAAACGGGCTTTCAATGTCCGCAGCAACTCTTCGCGCTGTTCTGCGGAAAATTCGTCCCGAGGTTCGATGGTGTTCATGTCGGTTTCCATTCTAATGCCCTGCCGGGGTGGAGGCACGCGGCATCGGCTATGCCCCCTTCCGCAGCACGGTGTCGCGCTGCGCCCACGCAGGATCGGGCTGCGGATAGTCCAGATTGAAGTGCAGGCCGCGGCTCTCTGGGCGGCGCAGGGCGCAGCTCACGATGAGTTCCGCCACGGTGGCAAGGTTGCGGAGTTCGAGGAGGTCGGCGGTCACGGTGAAGTCCCAGTAGTATTGCTGGATTTCCTCCTGGAGCAGCGCGATGCGGGCCTGCGCGCGCTGGAGGCGCTTGTTGGTTCGCACGATGCCCACGTAGTCCCACATGAGTCGGCGGATTTCGTCCCAGTTGTGTGAGACCACGACGAGTTCATCCGCGTTTTGCGCCTTGCCAGACTGCCACGGCGGGATGTTGACCTCGACGGGCGGCAGGGGATTTTCCAAGACCCGCCGCGCGGCGCGGTGGGCACACACCAATGCCTCCAGAAGTGAATTGCTCGCCAGCCGGTTCGCACCGTGCAAGCCCGTGCAGGCCACTTCGCCGACCGCGTAAAGTCCGGCCAGGTCCGTGACACCGTTCACGTCGGTGACGACGCCGCCGCACTGGTAGTGCGCGGCGGGCACGACGGGAATCGGTTCCTTGGTCATGTCCACGCCTAGCTTGAGCAGGCGTTGGTAGATCGTGGGAAAGTGCGCGATGATGAAGGGAGCGGACCGATGCGTGATGTCGAGCCACACGTTGTCCGCGCCGGTGCGCTTCATCTCGCTGTCAATGGCGCGCGCCACGATGTCGCGCGGCGCGAGCTCGGCGCGGGAGTCGTAGCGCGGCATGAAGCGCTGGCCGTCCGTGCCGAGGAGGTAGCCGCCTTCGCCGCGCACGGCCGCGGTGATAAGCAGCGTGCGCTCCTTCGGATGAAAGAGGCACGTGGGATGGAACTGCATGAACTCCATGTTCGCGACGGGTGCACCGGCGCGGTAGGCCATCGCCACGCCGTCGCCGGTCGCGATGTCGGGATTCGTTGTGTAGAGATAGACTTTTCCACAACCACCCGTGGCGAGGACGATCACCGGCGCGGCGAAGGTCTCGACTTGTCCACTCGCCTTGTTGAGCACGTAAATGCCGAGGCAGCGGTTCGGGCCCACGTAGCCGAGCTTCTGCGTTGTGATGAGGTCCACGGCGAAGTGGTTTTCCAGCACGGTGATGTTCGGTTGGCGCGCGATGGCGTCGAGCAACGCGCGCTCGATCTCGCGGCCGGTCGCGTCCTTCGCGTGAAGCACGCGGCGCTTGGAGTGGCCGCCTTCCTTGGTGAGATCGAGTTCCGTGCCGTTGCCGTCGGGGAGTTCGCGTTCGCTGAACTTGGTGCCCAATTCCATCAGCTCCTGACTCCGCTCCGGCCCTTCGGCGATGATGGTGCGGACGATGGCTTCACGGCACAGCCCCGCACCGGCGTCGAGCGTGTCGCGCACGTGCATCTCGACGGAGTCCTCGCGGCTGGTGACGGCGGCGATGCCGCCTTGGGCCCAGTTGGTGGTCGAGTCCGCGCGGCTCTTCTTGGTGACGATGGCCACGCGCCCGCGCGGCGCGACCTGGAGGGCAAAGGTCAGCCCCGCGATGCCGCTGCCGAGGATGAGGAAGTCAAATTGGCGGTTGCTGCCGGCCATGCGCGGGTGATTGAACGGCGGAACGGCGGCGCGGGCAAAGGGAATTGTGTGTGCGCGAACCCCGTGCCGGCGATTTGCAATCGCCGCGTTGCGGGTGGACTGGTCGAACGCGTCCCCTCCTGCTGTTCCCCACGGACGGCGGCTGCAAGCCGCCGGCACGAGTCACGGCTTCGGCGCGAGATACTTCTCCGTGTAAGCCTTGATGGCTTCGGCCAGAAACTTCGCCGTCTCCTCACGCTTCTTCTCATCCGTGCGGAAGGAACCGCCGAACTCAAGCTGGAGGGCATCCACGCCGTTGGTCGTGTGGCTGCCGTAGCTGCGGACAGTCCAGCCACCGTTGTAACCCTTCGTCTCCGGCGGCGTGCCGGGCGGCGTGTTGGGCGGCTCGATCTTGATGCCTTTCGTCGCGAGGTAGCCCAAAATGCTCTGCCCACCGGTGAGCGCCGCCGCGCCGTGCTTCTCGACCATCTTCATCACGGTCGTGCCGTTCTGCGTGCCGCGAAAAATCGTGTCGGTGCTCGATGCCTGACCGTGGATGTCCAGCAGCAGCGCGCCCTGCGGAAACTTCTTCCGCAACTCGTCCACGAACTCGCGCACCTGACCGTGGAACGCGGCGTGGACGGCCTGCGCCTTGGGATGCTCCACGGCTTCCTTCTCCGGGCGATTGGGGTCCACGAATTGCCGGTGGGCTTTGCTCGCGACGAGGTAGGGCTTCTTGCCGGTGAGTTCCTCGACGCGCTTGGCCGTCGCCGCTGCCAGCTCGAACGTGCGCGTGTCTTGCCCCGTGACGAAC
>JBJTAU010000602.1:0-4165 GCA_046090965.1 Limisphaerales bacterium
GCCAACGCCCCCGTGCCCGTCTCCACGCTGCCCGCCGCGCCCGGCGCGACGCCCGGCACCTACGTGTATGAGCAGAAGCCCATCACCGGGTTGCCGCAGCTCATCACGCCGCAGCAGGCGCAAAGTGTCATCGAGAAGTTCAAGGCCGCCTACGCCAAGCTCGGCAGCCCGCGCTTCCTCATCCATGTGAACCGCGACCTCGTGGACGAGAAGTCCGGCGCGCGCCTCGCCTCGCGCAATGAGCGCACCGAGACCACGCGCACCACGGTGGACTCCACCATCGCCGCCGCGAACGCCGCGCAACCGAACAACGCCGTGACCATCAACGCGGGCGGCGCGGTCACGCTCTCCGGCGGCGGTGTGCAAGGCCAGTTCCCGCCCGGCCCCGGCAAGGTCACGACCACCAACGAGCGCCAAACCCGCGACAACCGTTTCACCGACACCGCCCGCCCCGAGCCGACGCTCGCGGACAAGCAGACCACGCGCGACGTCGAGCGCCTTTTCGGTCGCCCGTTGCGCATGGGCGGCGCGTCGCTCGCGGACCAGCGCGTCGCCACGCAGTTCATCCCGAACCGTTCGCTCAACGCGATTCTTGCAGACACCAACGGCGAGGCCGCGCGCAAGGACCGCGAGGCATTGGCGAAGGTTGCCGATGTCGCCATCGAAGTCCTCATCTCCAGCCGCCAGCTCGTCATCCGCGAAGTCTCCGTCGACAAGGTCTATCAAGTGCCCGACATCCAGGTCTCCGCCATCCGCCTGAAGGACGCCGCCATCCTCGGTCAGGCCAGCGCGTCCGACATCCTCGGCAAGGACCGCTACGCCGGCCGCATCGTCACGAACTTCGACGTGCGCGAAATCACCGAAGCCGTCGCCCTCGCGCTGATGGAGGACATGACGCTGGGGAAGTAGGCCGATCACGTTTGGTCATCAGCCTGGACGGTGCGATTTCTGCCGTGCCCCAACGGGGCACCGGAATACAGCCCGGGGTTGAGCGCAGCGATACCCCGGGAAGGCAAACCCAAATCACATCCCGCCCTGAAGGGGCGGCGGAAGCGCGAGAGTCAGACGCATTCCGGTGCCCCTTCAGGGCACAACCGCTCTGGTGCTTGTTATCAGGGTAGGCTGCGCGGTGCTCCGCCAACCCTGGGCTATATGCCGGCACCCCGTTGGGTGCTGTTCCGGGCGGAACTTTGCGCGGTGAGCGAGAGTTCGTAATTCGGCCAAGGATGGAAGGTCAGGCGGGACGCGCTGACCTACTTCGACAAACTGCGATTCAGCTCGTGCACCTGTTTCACGATGCGTTCCTCCGTTGACTCCGCCCACGGGCCGGGGTGCGTGGTGCTGAAGCGCATCGCGCCGCCGCCTTCGTAGCCGCCTTCCTTCAGAATGCGCACGCTCGGGATGTAGCCCATCACGTCGTTGGAGTAGCCCGCGACCCACACGGCGGGGCCGGTCAGCTCCTTCTTGAGCCGCAGCGCGTAGTCCACCACCACCTCACCGCCGAGCGCCACCATCGTCAGCGCGTCGCCGAACCGCACGACCTGCACGGGATACGGATACTGCGTGGGCAGCTTCTCGCCCTTGTCCAGCCGCTCCAGCATGCGCTTCGCGTGCGCAGCTTCGTATTTGTCCTTCGAGGCGAGCCGCGCGGTGAACTCCTCCCGCGACGGCGCAGGCGCGTAGTTCAGTTGAATCTCCGCATACGCGCTGCGGAGCGGGCCGCTCACGGCCTTGCGCGTCGAGGCGAGCGCGGCGTCCACGGCGGTGGCGAGCGAGCGGCCGTGCTTCTGCGCGAGGTCCACGGTGCCGCGCGGGTAAGGATTTTGGTCCCCGCCGCAGCCGAGCATGAAGAGCGCGGTCACGCCCGGATGATCGGCCTCGAAGTATTGCTGCGCGTAGCCGGCGTAGTCGCCGCTGAACTGGTAGAGCGCGAGCGTGGTGTTGTGGCACGCGTAGCCGAAGAGCACCGCGCGCAGCTTGCCGTCCGCGCCCTCCACACGCAGCACGGGCACGGATTGATCCACCGGGCCACCGGGATACGGGCTGTTGCTGTAATTCGTCCCTGTCGCCGTCACGTTCGGCAGCCGCCGGTTCATCGCGAAGCCGCAGCGCGCGAAACTGTAAGCCAGCCGGGCCGGGGCGCGAGTTTCCAGCGCCTTGCCGATCAGGCCGAACAACTTGTCCTCCAGCTCGCGCCCGTAGGTGTCGCCGATCGTGCTGGGCTTGAAGTTGTCGTCATCGGCGGGCACGCGGCCGACGCGGAACTCCGGCCCGCTGTGCGTGTGCGAGGCGTTGAGCAGCAGACCGCCCGGCGGCAACTGCCACGCCTTCTCCACGCGCGCCTCCAGCGACTTCCGCATCGTGCGCGGGATGCCGATGAGGTCGAGCGTCACGAAGACCATCCGCCCGCCGCGCTCGTCCTCGACGGCGAGCGCCTTCGCGTGCAGATCGTCGAACTTGCCCTGGCTGACGTTGGTGCGACTCGCGTAGCCCGCCATCCACATCGCCTGCTGCGGCGTGATGACAGCAGGGGCGACGCCGGCTTTCCAGGGCACGGGCGCGTCGGCGGCGAAGGCGGTCACGCCAAAAAGTGGCAACAGGACGCAGAGGGAAACCAGGTGGCGAAGCGAGTCGGTGTTCATGGTGAAGTGCGGCTGAGTTACTGACGCCCACTCGTCCGCGACGGATTCAGCGGGGCGTTGTGCGTCACCTTGCAGGGGCCGGGAAAGTCTTCGGCAGAGCGCTCGCCGCAGCGGTCAACCCCGCTGTTGCTTCCCCCGTTGTCGGGTGATACGCTGCGGCACATTTGAAAAATGTCTGATTCCAATCGCACCCCGGACAACGGCAAACAGGATCCGAACGACGACATGAAGCTCGGCGCGCGGACGGCCTTCGTGTGGATCGCCATCATCCTAGGCATCGTGTTTCTGGTGACCTTCAAACGACCCGGCGAGTTGCAGGCCAAGACGTTGGGCTACCCCGATTTCATGCTCAAGGTCCGGGAGAAGCAAATCCCGGCGGGCTACGTCACCTACAGCCCCCAAACTTCCGACCTGCGCGAGATCACCGGGACCTATTATGAAGTGGACAGCAACGGCAAACCGGTCCTCGACGAGAAGGGCAAGAAGAAGGAAATCCCCTTCAGGATCAAGATCCCCGTCACGGAAAAGCTGATCGGGGAATTGCTGGAAACCGGCGTCTTCACCACCAAGGAGCCGAACACGCTCTTCTGGTCCGTGCTCCTGAGTTTCCTGCCGGTGCTGCTCATCGCCGGGTTCATCTACTTCGTCTTCATCCGCAACCTCAAGATGGCGGGCAAGAGCGCCTTGAGCTTCGGCAAGAGCAAGGCCCGCATGCTCTCCAAGGACAAGAACAAGACCACGTTCAAGGACGTGGCCGGCGTCGAGGAAGCGAAGGACGAAGTGTCCGAACTGGTCGAGGTCCTCAAAGACCCGAAGAAGTTTCAGAAGCTCGGCGGGCGCATCCCCAAAGGCATCCTGATGATTGGCGCGCCCGGCACCGGCAAGACGCTGCTCGCCAAGGCCATCGCGGGTGAGGCTGACGCCGCCTTCTTCAGCATCAGCGGCTCGGATTTCGTGGAGATGTTTGTGGGTGTCGGCGCGAGCCGCGTGCGCGACATGTTCGAGCAGGCCCGCAAGAACACGCCGTGCCTGATCTTCATCGACGAGATTGACGCCGTGGGCCGCAGCCGGGGCATCGGCTTGGGCGGCGGCAACGACGAGCGCGAGCAGACCCTCAACGCGCTGCTCGTCGAGATGGACGGCTTCGACACGCAGGAGGGCATCATCATCATCGCAGCCACGAACCGGCCGGATGTGCTCGATCCCGCGCTGCTCCGGCCCGGCCGCTTCGACCGCCAGATCACGGTCAATCTCCCCGATGTGCGCGGACGCGAGGCGATCCTGAAAGTCCACGCGCGCAATGTGAAGCGAGACCCCGCCGCTGACTTGTCCGTCATCGCGCGCGGAACCCCTGGCTTCTCCGGCGCGGAGCTGGCCAACCTCTTGAACGAGGCGGCGCTCCTTGCCGCCCGCCAAGGCAAAAAAGCCGTCGGGATGAAGGAACTCGACGAGGCGCGCGACAAGGTCCGCTGGGGCCGCGAGCGCCGCAGCCTGGCCATGACCGACGAGGAGAAGCGCGACAC